>JASEGY010000313.1 GCA_030019105.1 bacterium
TTTCAATCCGCAATCGTAACATTCTCGCGGACAACGCAAATGTTGCGGAGTAATAGTATACTTGCATCTACGTAAAGCGTCTTCTGAAATTTTGTTCTGAAATTTTGCCAGTTCTGTCAAAAAAGGAGGCTTTTAAATGGAACAGATTTGTGAGGTAAACACTCAGAAAATCGGTGAGAAAGGTAGGGAGATCTTCCACCGAATCTCCCCTCAACTGGAAAAGGGCTATCGGGGAAAGTTCGTAGTCATTGATGTAGATAGTGAAGATTATTTTATTGGAGACACCTCTCTGGAGGCCGACAAGAAGGCAAGGCAGAAATATCCTAAGAAGGTCTTCTTTATGGGTAAGGTTGGCTATAAGGCGGCTGTCTCGTTCAAGGGAAAGGCATAGAAGATGATCAAGGGGAAGATAGATAAAAATGGTTCGCCTGTTTTGGAGGTCAGAATCATTGGCAGTAGAGCAGAAACCATCTTAAGGGCAATTTTAGATACAGGATTCGATGGTGATGTTTGCCTGCCGGCAACGATAGCCGTCTCTTTAGGCCTTGAATTGGTTCGCCTGATAGACTCCGAGTTGGCTGATGGGAAAATTCTTGAAAATGAACCTGTCTTTGCTGGAAAGATGGCCTGGGGGGAGGACATTGTTGATGTGGACATAGTTTTGACCAGGTCTTTTGATACCTTAATTGGAACCAACTTGTTGAGGGGAAAAGATGTTCGCCTGGACTATTCGACTGGCAAATTAACTATTACTTAAATGTTGCTCGAAATTTTAAAGTTTCTCTCAAACCTCTTATCTACCAGGCAGTTTGAAGTATGCGTCACCGAAACGACCTGAAATTAGGGAGTTTTGGAGATAACTCCTTTGTTGTTGCCCGATTATAGGCGGATTCTCGCTCCAGGTAACAGGATAACAGGCCCAATCTTTTCACTCATTTCATCTGTAGAACATCCAGTAAAATCGGACATCCTGAGAGATAATATCGTCTATGCCAGTATTTGCAGGCGTGATTAACAACATTACCTAAAGTCATGGATCACGCCACCTTTGCAGGATTTCAGTCAGATGCTTCTGCGGATTGCGTAGCATCGCTTGTCGGCGAGCCGATGGGGCTCGGATTTCTTCGAGTCAGGGCCAAAACTTTAGGCGTTTTTGTTAGTCACGTTTGCAGGTTGTTTCAGAACTTCAGTCCTGTAACTTTCTGACATTATTGATGTTTCGAGTGATGACCAGGATTTCGAGCAACCTTTAAGTAATAGCTGAAAAGCCGAAGAAGGTCATTACCCTTGACCGGGATGGTTCACTTTAGTGTGAAGCTTGCGGGTATGTGGATAACTGTTTGTAGTAGCAAAGCTTGCTTTGCTTGAGTAGGATTAGCAGAGCAAGCTCTGCGACTACAAGTTGCCCGGAAGAAATCACAGGAAAAACGATGAAAATGAACCGTCCCCCTTGACCGTTTTTTCAAAAACAACGATCAGTTAAAAACCAATGCCATCCTGCAAATGGAAGATGCAGAGATTGATTTTAAGGTGGTGTGAGGAGGAGGAGGAGGAGGAGGAGGGAGGAGGAGGAGGATATTATGGATATTTTTAAAAACGGAAGCACCTGGCTAAAAGCTGATTTTCATCTTCATACAAAAGCAGATAAAGAATTTAAATATACTGGTGAAGAAAATGATTTTGTCAGAGCCTATATTGAGCAGCTTAAAAACAATGATATTGGGATAGGGATAATTGCTAATCATAATAAGTTTAATCCGGACGAATATAACGCACTCCGTAGAGCAGGCTTAAAAGAGAATATTTTTCTTATCCCTGGGATTGAATTATCGATAAATGACGGCTCAAATGGTATTCACTGTCTTATTGCTTTTGAATATACGACATGGGTAAATCAGGGAAGTAATTTTGTGGAGCAGTTTTTAAATTCTGCTTTTGAAGGTGTTTCTAACCGTGAAAATGCAAATACTCGTTGCAACTACAACCTTTCTGATTTATTTAAAAAGCTCGAAGAACACAGAAAAAATGGACGGGATTTTTTTATTATAATGGCTCATGTTGAGCAGGATAATGGTTTTTGCAAGGAGCTTAACGGGGGGAGAATCAAACAGCTTGCAAATGATAAAAACTTTAGGCGTAATGTACTTGCTTTCCAGAAGGTCAGGACTGCGGATTTAATAGACAACTTAAATATATGGTTTGGTAGTGCGGATAGTGTGCCCGTTTTTGTGGAAGGTTCGGATTGTAAAAAAATTGATGATGTCGGGAAACCAGGAACGCAAACAGATGAAAATGGAAGGTCCATTGAAAAGAAGTGTTTCCTTAAAATCGGTGATTTTAATTTTGAAGCCGTTAAATATGCATTAAGTGACAAAAAGAATCGACTTAAACCAGAGAAACCAAAAATAAGTAATTCTTTTGTAAAATCTATTACATTTGAAGGTAGTCATCTTGATGGTAAAGAAATCAATTTATCTGCTGAATTAAATAATTTTATCGGCATTAGAGGCAGTGGCAAGTCCGCAATTCTTGAAATATTACGAGATACACTTGGCATCCCTCTTGGAAATCAGGCAATTGATAGAGACTATAAGAATGGACTTATAGACTATGTGTTGAAAAGCGGGAGCGGGAGTAAAGTTAAAGTAACTATTATAAACGAGCATAAAGAAGAATACAGAATTGAAAAAATATATGGTCAGAAAGAAGATATTTTTAAAGAAGGCATCAGGAAAGATATTACCATAGATGCAATCTTTAAACGCCCCGTTTATTTCGGGCAGAAAGACCTTTCCAATAAGAATATTGATTTTGAGGCGGACCTGGTTGATAAACTCACTGGTAACAAGCTTGAAGATATTCGGGCAAGGATAGGAGCTAAAGGCAGTGAGATTGAAGATGTAATAGATAGATTAAAAAAGTTAGAGAATCTTGAAGAATTAAAAAAAGAGACCATTGAAAGATTAAAAAATGCAGAGCACAAGTTGGAACTTTTTGAAAAAGAGGGGGTTAAAGAGAAACTTCGACTACAGAGTCGATTTGATCTGGATATCACCAGACTTGAAGAGAGCCAAAAAGGTATCACCGGTTTTTTAAAAGACCTGGAATCACTTATTGAAAATCATTTTGCTTTTTGGGAAGATATAAACCTTAAGTCGGATGATAACAAAGATATATTCGAAGAAGCAAATAAAATCCTGAGCAAACTAAAAGAAGAATATCTGAAGCTTTCCGAAATAAGGAACAATACAAATAGGTATAGCGTTGACTTTGAAAATATTATCATCAAACTAAAAGAGAAGAAAGACGGGCTCAAGGAAGAATTCGCCAAGATCAAAAGAGAAATTAACATACCGGATCTGAACCCGGATGAGTTTCTTAAGCTTAACAGGCAAATTGAAATTTCCAAATTGAAGCTTAGAGAGATTGAAAAATCAGAAGATAAAAGAATTGAGTACTTAACTACACTCAATGATAAGATTTTCGAGTTAGACAATTTATGGCATGAGGAATTCAAAATACTCGAAAAAGAGGTGCAAAGAATTGACCAGGTAGAGAACCAGCTTTCCATTTCCATAGAATACAAGGGCAGACGAGATAAATTCCTGGACAAAATAAAACAGGTTTTCAAGGGTTCCAGAATCACAGAAACTAATTATATAAAAATAAAAGATGAGTATAAGGATTTTATCCAGATATATCGTAATAAAGAGCCATTAAAAAATATTCTGAATGAAACTCATTTAGCTGAATTCAATAAAAGATTCTCAGAGAACCTTGCTGAATTGCTTACCTATCAGGTAAAAGATAAAGTTACGATCAAGTATAATAACAAACCCCTTAATGACCATTCTTTAGGACAAAGAGCTACAGCATTAATTCTTTTTCTTCTTGCCCAAAAAGAGACCGATGTTCTGATAATTGACCAGCCGGAAGACGACATGGACAATCAAACTATTTATAAAGATGTTATCAAGGAAATAAAATCATTAAAGGGTAATATGCAGTTTATATTCGCTACGCACAATGCAAATATACCTGTTCTTGGTGACAGCGAAAAGGTTATTGCATGCGATTATACCGAAGAAAAATTTGAAATACATACTGGAACAATAGATTGCCGGGATACTCAAAAAAGGATTATAGATATTATGGAAGGTGGAGATGAAGCATTTGACAGGCGGAGAAATATTTATGATCTATGGAGGAAGTAAAAAATGAATGCATTGGAACTTCTTGATATAATCAGCAGTGGTGAGACAAGCACTGTGCAGTTCAAAGAAAGAATCACAGACATTGATAAACTTGCTAATGAAATGGTTGCAATGTCTAATTCCATGGGCGGCATGATCCTCATTGGAGTAAAGGATAAAATAGGAGATATTGTGGGGCTCGATTATAAATCTATTCAGGATACTGGAAAGCTTGCAGCCAATTTAGCTACAAATAATGTTGTGCCTCAAATTTATATTGAGACTGAAGTAGTAACAATAGAGATAAAACATCTCGAGAGTTAAAAGTTCTCGTGTGTCTTCGAGGCTAACCCATTTAAAATAG
>JASEGY010000314.1 GCA_030019105.1 bacterium
CTAAGCTTAAAAAATAGACAAAACCGATAGCGCCCTGTCGAAATCCACGATATAAGAGTATAATCCTATCAATTGAAGAAGTATCGTATGCCGCAAAAAAAGGGATTGAGGGATATAAAGCAAAGCTTATCCTTAAGGATGGAACAAACTTAAGAATTGCTGAGAAATGGGTAGATAAAAGGCTTGGTAAATATAGTTATTACTGGCTTGATGAGGAAAACAGAAGAATAATTGGGTGGGATAATGCTCCCCATCACTATGGCTTAGAAAACTTCCCTTACCATAAACACTTGAAAAGAGAGAGAGCGCTTCCTTCATACGAAACTGATTTAGAGAGTGTATTGAAGGTAATAGACAGGGCGCTAAAAGAGGGATAAAGAAAAGAGCGGAGAAAGACAATGACTGATTCAACTTTCTGGCAAAGATTCACATCCGAAGACAACCTCTACGCGGCCTGGCTTAAAGTAGCCGGCAATATGGGCGCGGGCGGCGTAGACAAAGTTACTATTGAGGATTTTGAGCTGAATTTGCATGAGAATCTTGGGGTGATTAAATCACTCCTTGAGAAGGGGAATTATGCCTTCTTGCCCTTGCTGAAGTTTGAGTCTGATAAATCCTCCGGTGACGGCAAACGAATCCTTGGCATTCCGGCTATCCGGGACAGAATTACCCAACAGGCCATGGTCAATATACTTCAGCCGGCATTTGAACCGGAGTTCCTGGATTGCAGCTATGCCTATCGTCCCCGCCGGTCTGCCCATCAGGCCTTAGCCAGGGTCGAGAGGTATATTAAAGAAGGCTGCGGCTGGGTGTTTGATGGAGACATCAAATCGTTCTTTGATACCGTGAATCACTCCCTGTTACTTGATCTCATTGCCAAAAAGATAGATGACGAAAGAATAATTACCCTGATTCGTAACTTGCTTGAGACAGGAGCCACCTCAGAGGACGTGGGGATACCTCAAGGAGCAGTTACCTCACCGCTTTTTTCCAATATTTATCTGGATCAATTTGATCAGGAAATGACCTCCGCCGGATACAAGCTGGTGCGGTTTGCTGATGATTGTGTGACCCTTGCTGCTGCCCGTGAAGAGGCCGATGAGGCCCTGAAACTTGCGGAAGATGTTCTGGGTAAATTGGAGCTGAAACTCAATGAAGACAAGACCCACATCTGTAACTTGTCAGAAGGGTTTGTCTTCCTGGGGTATGAGTTTACCGAATCAGGTAAGCGGCCTGCCCCCAAATCTGTCTGGAGATTCCTGAAGAAGCTTGATATCTCCAGGGATGAGTCTCCCACAAGAGAACATCTGGAAAGCATCATCCGCGGCTGGTTGAATTATTTCAAGCTTGATGCCGGGACCCATGAAGAATTAACCTCAGAATTTCAGAGGATTCTGGACAATGACCCTGGCTCCCTTCCGGCCCGGTTAGCCCTTACCGCCCTTTATCTGCGGAAGAATGAACCGGATAAGGCCAGGGGCATTATTACAGCAGTTTCGGCAGTAGCTTCTGAAGATGCTGAAATTAACTATCAGCATGGAGTGCTTTGCGAAGAGCTGGATATGTTGAGTGAGGCCACAGATGATCTCCTGACTGCCTTCAGGCTTAATCCTGAGGACGGAAATATCTCTTATCGGTTAGGGCTGCTTTACCTCAAGAATGACCAGGTTGATAAGGCGCTCAACTTTCTTCAGAGAGCTATTCGGATAGCCCCTGATTTTGCTTCCGCCCATTATGCCCTTGGGATGGCTTATAAAAACTGGGGACTGCATGGAGTGGCGAAGCGTTCCTTTGATCAGGCCCTGGCGCTGGACCCCGGGATAGCCGGCCGTGTGGAAATAGAATCGGCCTGTGAAAAAGATAAAGAGGAAGTGGTCATCCCGGATTCATTCAGGACTACAGATATTGATTTATTCCTCGGACTTTTTCTGGGAAGAGAAGGGGTGTATGCCCGCCAATGGATTGATGATAACAACAAATGCGGTTACTTCCCGGTCAGGGAGCCTTTCACGGACAGGGAAGCTCAAATGCACCTTTCAGGAGACTTGACGGTTGGATTATACTTGACACGAATGGATAATACGGTTAAACTGATGGTAATAGATATAGATGTCAATAAAGGTGCCCTTCCGAAATATCTTCAGGATGAAGAGACCAAAATAACCACTGACCGAAAGATTCAGGAAGATGTTGCCAGGATAAAAGAGCTTTGTGAGCAGATGGGCTGTCCTGTGTATATCGAGGATAGTGGATACAAGGGCAGACATTGCTGGTTTTTCTTTGAGGAGCCAATAGAAGCCAGGGAGGCAAGGGGACTGGCCAAATCTATCCTTAAGCGAGTGGGAGAACCGCCCCAAAATCTTCATCGGGAGATGTTTCCCAGACAGGATGTTGTCTCACCCGATGCCCTTGGCTCTGTGATAAAACTGCCCCTTGGTATTCACAAGGCATCTTGTCGGCGGTGTCTTTTTGTTGATTCTAATGGTAGACCTTACCCTGATCAAATCCAGGTCTTAAGAGAGATTAAACTTATCAGCCAGGATGATGTTCAGAGGATGAAAAAGTCCTTGCAGGCCGGATTGACCAGGGCTGGTGAAGAACCATCTGATGATGTGAAAAAGATAATGGCCGGATGTAAAGTTATCCGGTTTCTGGTAAATAAGGCTAAAGAGACAGGGGATTTGAGCCATACTGAAAGATTAGTTATTTTGTATTCCCTTGGCCATCTGGATGACGAGGGAAAGCAATATATCCATCAGGTGATGAGCTGCTGCCTGAATTACAATCAACGGTACACCGAACGCTGGGTCAGGCGGCTTAAGCCTGACATAAACCCCATTAGCTGCGCCAAGATCAGGGACTGGTTAAGTGATATTACTCCGGGCATAGGATGTTACTGTGACTTCAAACTTGGCAGAGGCGCTTATCCCTCACCGGTATTGCATGTGAAGCCGAAGGCTACCAAAAGGATAGTTGCTTCTCGACCGGTTTTGGAACCACCCGAAAGGCCTGAAACAATATCTAAGGAAAATGAAACCTGCATGTCTCCAGAAGTCGTGAGAAGTCTTCCTCCCGGTGAAGCAAGCATCAGGGACAATATTGCTTTGCCTTTGGCCGGCCAGGACAGAGAGACACTATCTTTAGAAGAAGAGGCGGTCAATGTGTTGGTAAAAGAGTATATTCGCTTGAAGAGGGAGCGGGAAGGGATAAGTAAAAAGATACAGGATGCGGATGACAGGCTTAATGCCACGTTCGATAGTAAAGGGATTAACTCGCTTGTTACTGAGCTTGGGTTGTTGCGCCGAATAAACCGAGAAGACAAAAACTCGTGGGTGATTGAGATATAATGTCAACATTATACCTTACCGAGCAGGGTTCTGTCCTGGGCCGAAAATACAGGCGGTTGATAATTACCAAAGATGATCAAGTCCTCAAAGAGGTGTCCGGATTAAAACTCGACCGGATGCTGATATTTGGGAATGTTCAGATAACCACCCAGGCTATGGCCTTTCTGCTTGATCAGGGGATTGAAACAAGCTTTTTGTCTTCGCATGGTAAATTTAGAGGAAAGCTTGCTCCAGTGGAATCAAAGAATGTGTTCTTGCGAATTGCTCAGTATGAACGGTTTCTGGATGAGGCCTTTTGTGTGGAGTATGCCAGGACAATAGTTGAAGCCAAGATAAAGAATGGGAAGACTCTAATCCGGAGATATTCTCGTGACCATCCGGAAATGGATTTTGAAGATACAATTTCTGTCTTAAATCAGGCCCTGGAAGACATCCCTTCCAAGCAACGGATCTCTACAATCCTTGGGGTAGAGGGATATTCAACTGCAGCCTATTTTAGAGCTTACAGCAAGATGTTCAGGAAACAATTGCAATTTACAACTCGCAACCGACGTCCACCAAGAGACCCTGTAAATGCTCTGTTGAGCTTTGGATATACCCTTATTACAAATGAGGTGTTTTCAATTCTTTGTGCAACGGGCTTTGATCCTTATATAGGGTATCTCCATGGGATCAACTATGGCAGGCCGTCTCTATCTCTGGATGTAGTGGAGGAGTTCCGCCATCCTGTAATAGACAGATTTACTTTGAACCTGATTAATAACAATGTCTTGACAGAGGATGATTTTGAAGACCGGAAGGATGAAGGAGTATTTCTCAAGGATGAATCCAGGAAAAAATACTTTGTTCAATATGAAAAGTTGATGGCCAATGTGTTTAAGGATTTAAATTCCGGAGAAAAGGTAACCTACCGAAGCCTTTTTAGACAGCAGGCTCATAAATTGATGAGAACTATCCAAAGGAAAGAGCCATATCAACCATTCTTGATGAAGTAAAGAAGAATTGTTCACCACAAAGACACAAAGACACAAAGAAAATCAGAATTTATGAATTAATCTTTGTGCCTTAGTGTCTTAGTGGTGTGAACGCTTACGAATTGAAAATTGGGGAAGGGTAAGAATGTTCCTTGTAGTCTCTTATACTATTACCCCGCAACATTTGCGTTGTGCGCGAGAATGTTACGATTGCGGAT
>JASEGY010000315.1 GCA_030019105.1 bacterium
CAATATGTTGTGGTTTTAACAGTTAAGACTACTATATAGAGGCTGAGTAGTTACATTTAATTCTGTGATTGTTTCCTCGATATTTTCAACATCGTAGTTTATTTTGTCTTTTAGATTTTCAACCATAGATCACAGCCCCTTCCTTTTCTATAAAATAGGCAAATTTAGGGTTAAATTCCATATCAATAACATCGATATTTTTTGAAACCCGATCAGAAACATCAACGACAAAATTAAAGTATGAGCCGGATTTAATACCAATAATACCGATATCAATATCGTTTACCTTCGCATAATCGGTATGCAAGGCGGATCCAAAAAGGTACACTTTTTTAATACCGTATTTAACGGCGATTTCAATTATACTGTGTTTATCTTTTTCATCTATCATATAGGTTTAACCTCCTGCATATTAGGGTTAAGAAGTTGAAGTCAGTCCCTGGACAAGTACCCTTACCCTCCTTTATTACTCAGATCCTTTTCTAATCAATAATCTACTGCCCCACAACAGCAAAGCGCCGATAATACCTGTCACAAAGATTGCTCCAGCAATGGATGCGCCATCTTGGTGAGGTGTGTCTACGCCTGCCAGGAGAACAAAAACATTCAACACCACCCCGGTGAGCGAGAGAATTCCTAAAGCGCCGATTATCTGGTACTCACCCGCTACTACTTTGATTTAGAAAAATGCTAAATCTGTGTAAGTACAGACCTCGTGCTTTCATATCTGGAATAAGGGCAATTTCTGGACAGTCTTGATTGACAATAAGCAAGCATAGTATACAGATTTATAATAAAGTAGTCTAATGATTAGGAATTGACGGATGCGGCTGTCCAATTATTACACAACTTCCTGTGGCCAAAAGGCTTATTGTCGATAAGGTGAACCATCCCCTCCTTTCTTGTTCTATTCCTCAAACACCTTCCTCAGCCTGTTCCAGATACCCATATCCTCCGCCTCATTACCGCAAATTGTAAAGGCAAAGTAACGCTGCCCAGCCGGATGGCAACATATCTGGTGGCTCTTTTAGTTCTTTGCCATATTTGACAGCCATCTCCAGGAAAAACTTAGCGTGGAAGAAAGCCTCAACAAAAACCCTGGTATGATGAGTCCAGTCTTTATTATGCTCCAGTTCGAATTTCTTTCCACTGGCGCCGGATTCGATAATCTCCTGAAATTCCTGGCAAAAATTCCGGCCTTCAGGCGCTATAGATCTTAAGGCCTCAACAATTTTCTTGGTTCTGTTTTGAAGATCATAGACCTTGAAGGAGTGATAGTAGAAACGATAGACAGAGTCTTCATAACACCAATGAGAATTCATCTCCTCCAGAAGCTCCTCAAATTCAGGGAGCCTTACCTTAATATTGGCGAGCAGTTGATCATCCATTTTATTCTCTCCCCCTGATAGTCTCAAGTAAGGCCTTGTTGTATCCTCTTCAAAAGTTATGGTAGAACCCTCAGGTTCAGAGGTTCAAGGTTCAAGGTTAGAGAGCGCGTAAGGTAACCAACCCTGGAACCGTGAACCCTGAACTTTGAACCCTTTGGCTCTTACCCTTAGATTTGAAGAGGATACGATTTCACCTACATTATACATATCCCTTTTTGTTACTTGCTTTTCAATATTAAACTCACTTCGTTCTTCTTCCATTGTATTTCCCCAAATCTGTTAAAATATCCAACCTAATTTTGCCGCAGTCGTCCCTAACCACGCGGCTACTTTAGTCACCAACACTCCAATATCTTTCAAAGTTTCACCAGTTGTTTTAGCTTCCTTCAAAATCTCGTTAGTCTTTTTAATACTTTCAACAATTGATTTCTTGTTAGGTTTTTCATTCTTAAGTTCAATCTTCGCATTTTCAATCTGATTGACTATTTCCTTTTTATCTTTTTCAGCAATGTCTAATCTACCAACTTTATGTTTGACGGCTTCAATTATTTTTAACATATCCTCTACTGGTGAATTTTGATTAATATTCAAATCCCTGGCGATATTAAAAATATCCCGTCCAGCGTGCTGTTCACCAATGGAGAAAACAGGTCTATCTTGTTGAGTAGAATCCATAACAAATTCCTCCTTTGAGAAGAAGGCATTGTCTCAAAAGGGTCGTTTTGGGAATAAAAAACCGGTAACAGTTTGGGCTGGGATTATAGCACACGGATGACACGGATTTAACGGATTTTCACTGATTTTTTATCCGTGTAAATCCGTAGTATCCGTGGTATCCGTGTTCTATTTTAATGGCACACAGAGGCATTGGTCATCGTTTCGGCCAGTCACCTTCCCACCTTCCCGAAAGCTCGAAGCTTTCGGGAAGGTCAGAGTCACTATTGGCCGAAACGATGATCAAGGCCTGATATTTTATCTTTATGAACGAAGCCTGCGGGCCAGGGTGTCCCTCAGCCACCTGGCTGTAGGATGCACTCTTTCTGCCTCTTTTCTGCTCATGGATCTATCCTCGCGGCTTACCTGTAAGCTGGTCAGTAGCAAGTTCTCCATAAGTGCTTGATTTTTCGACACTTAAGTTTTTCGCAGTTCAGACGCAATCGCGTAGAGAAAAGGCTTTAGTTTCAACAACTTACAGAGTATTCATTCTGGGAAAAGCTGAGAACTTACTGCTGTCCAGCTGTAAGGCAATTTTTAAACCTGGGATTAAATCGTTCCGGCCAAACTCTTTAAACCCCTTAAACACCTTGTCTTTTGTCGTAGGCACAAGGCCGTGGAGCTCTAAAAAAAGTATGGCAAAATTTACGGTAGCCCTGGCCAGATAATCACCCACTTCACAAAGGCATCTCTTTTGACAGAATCTCTTGTGCCATCCTTTGTTTATTCGTATATCTCTTAGGCCCATCCGGTAAAACCCTGTCCAATGTTCAAACCACTTCTTCATCCATTCTCTGTCAGGTAATGCAATCTCTTTCCCCAAAAGCCTTATACTATTACCCCGCAACATTTGCGTTGTCCGCGAGAATGTTACGATTGCGGATTGAAATTGGAAATTAGAAATTAGGCTTTCACGCTTTTCCTAATTTCCAATTTCCAATTTCCAATTTCAGCGTTCCATAATCCGCAATCTGCAATCCAAAATTGGTTTGGTTGCGGCCAGAGGCCGCGCTAAGATAATTTGGANNCCGCAATCTGCAATCCAAAATTGGTTTGGTTGCGGCCAGAGGCCGCGCTAAGATAGAGTCATCGTTCTTGTAAAGCACAATGCCGTTTTTAATCGCATGGGCCATGGTGGTCGAATTTTTGAAATGTTCCTCCAGTTGCCTTCTGTTAAACACAACGAGTTGGGTCCTCTCGTCCAGATTGCGCTTGAACTCGTACAGCTCTTTAAACCCCGGCCTTCTCCTCTTAACCCAAACAATGTCAACATCCGAATCCGGCTTAAAATCACCTTCAGCCACACTGCCAATCAGGACCAAACATAAGGTATCAGGATATGCCTCTGGTATCTTTCTCTTTGCTTCCTGAATTGCCGTTTGAAAGAGTGAGGGATGGGTCTTTCTTCTCATCTAATACCTCTCAAAGTTTCTTGAAAAAACCTGGTTTCTTCGGCGCTCTGGTGGCTGAAACTATGATCAAGGCCAATAAGCTCACTTCAGGGCCTTTAAGACCTTCTCGTTCTCGATACCTTTTTTAGCAGCCAGGAACTGGAAGAACTTCTTCAAAGCGACTCGAAGGTCATTTGGGGTCTCTGAGCTCCACACCTTCTTTTTCCACCAGTTTCTAAAATGTGTATTGGCTATTCCTCTTGTCACCTCTTCTAAGCTTTCAACATCAGTTTGGCTGCACAAGAATTCTATAAACATCCCAACAATCCAGCCATGCTTTCTGGCAGTCCTTTCAGTTAAACCCTTTTCATCAAGCATGTAGTCCGCAAAATCTTCATTTAGCCCCGCAAGAGACTTCCTGAAAGGCTCCCTTTCCTTCTCGGCTTCTGCCATAAGCTCAAGATAGTCATCAATCTTATCACCCGGGATTACCACCTTGCCGGTAAATACCCTGGCCATATCTCAATACCTCCTTTTGAAGAATTGTTGGCCTTGTTCATCGTTTCGGCCATTAGGTTACGCTTCCTGAAAAGCTGAAATGCAGGGTGAGCCTTGCCCAATGGCCTTAACTTAAGCTGAAGTTCCCACCACACAATAAGTTAGGTGGGCAGGAGTTTAGGCTTTAGCCTTTCAGCCTTCTGGTATT
Source organism: bacterium (assembly GCA_030019105.1). GTDB lineage: Bacteria > UBA9089 > JASEGY01 > JASEGY01 > JASEGY01 > JASEGY01. Next base: position 4,200 of record JASEGY010000315.1, read on the forward strand.
GTCTATATTGTTTACAAATGAAACCCTAAAGGGTAAATTCCCTTCACAGTCGACTGTCGGGCAAAATTTTACACTTTGCGTATCTGCTTGGCCGATAAGGAGTTATGCTTAAGTTAATGCCATTGGGCTTTGCCCACCGAAAGCATTAGCGGTAGATAAAAACCGCTGGGCAAAGCCCACCCTACCTTACAAGTGGCCGAAACAATGAACAAGACCGGGAAAAGAAAAGGGACGACCCGCCTCAGGCCGTCCCTTTTTCTATGCGTTCTATACACAGCACGGGCATAAATTGCGATTTTGAATAGGTTGTAAGTTGTAGGTTG
>JASEGY010000316.1 GCA_030019105.1 bacterium
CTCGACATTACGGCAGAGCAAGCTCTGCAACTACAATACCCATTTGGTCAAGCACCAGTGGCCGAAACGATGACCAGGGCCGGATTTCGGATTAATCTTACAATCCGCAATCCGCAATTGCTAATGTTTAACTGGAGATAAATTAAAATGGCCGAAGAAAAGGAACAACCTGAGATTGGAGAATCCCGGAAGGAAACTTCACCGGAAGAGCCTCAAGCGGAGGTTTCCTCTGAAGATCAAGCGGTAAAAGAGCCTGCTGCTCAAGAAGCAGAAAAGGAATCCGAGACTGAAGAGGAAGAGGCTTCATTTAGTGAGGACGAACTGAGCGCCCTTCTGGGAGATGAAGAAGAAGAGGAGAAAGAGTCTGAAATTAAAGAGCCCGGGGAGGAAATAATACCTGAGGTCCCTGGTGAGCAACCGGAAAAGAAAGTCGAACCTGAAGAGGAAGAGCTCCCCTTAGAAGAAGAAAAAGCAGAAGCAGATGAGGAGGAGTTGCCGAAACCGAAACCGGAAGCCGAAGAGACACTTCAGCCCCCTGAACCTGAGGAGAAAGAGAAACCTGAACCGGAAGAAGAAAGCGAAGATTTAGCGCAAGAAGACGTTGTAGAGGTTCCGGCGGAAGAGGTTCCTGAACAAGAGCCCGTAGAAGAGGAAGTGGTTGAGCAGGAAGAACTCCCTGTCCTGGAAGAAGAAGGTGGGGATGAGATGGTGGCTTTACTGGAAGAAGAAGAGGGATCTTTTTTGCCGGCTTTGGAAGCAGACCAGAGGTGGAAACGTCTGAAGCCGGCTGCTGTTATTTTGGGGATACTTTTCTTAGTTGGAGGGCTTTCCTGGTGGATAACATCCGGTTATTTAGATAAAAAAGGCATGTCTGAAGCAGAAAAACATTTTATAAAAGGTATAGAATTTGTTAAGTCAAATAAATTTAACCAGGCTGAAGATGAGTTTGAGCAAGGGATAAAACTGGCCCCTAAAAATGTAGAGGCTTATAATCGTTTTGGAAAGGCTTACCTTTCGGTTGAGAACTACCGGATGACTCTATCCAGTTCTGAGGGGGCACTCAAACTGGATCCTGATAATATTGCGGCCAGACAGCTTATGGTGAAGGCCTTGCTGGCCCAGGGAGACTTGAGTAAGGCTAAAGAAATCTGTCGGGAGGTCTTAAGCCTTGATGAAAAAAATACAGAGACACTCCTTGATCTGGCTTCTGTCTTCCAGCAGATGGGGTGGCAGGAAAATGCCTTGAGTACCCTTAAAGGGGTGTTAAGTATTGATCCCAAAAATAATATGGCGCTTAATATGCTCCAGAAGGTTTACATGGAAAAAAGCCAATATGACCAGGCCTTTGGTGTTCACCGGTATATTATGCAGCTTGGTGGACGGCTGGTCAATATTGATCTTTTGAACCGGTTGGCCTATATCTATATTGAGAACAAAGACTGGGCCAGAGCTGAAGAAATAGCGACTGATGTCCTGGCGCAGGAGCCCGAATCCGTAAAAGCCCGCTATAATTTGGCCAGGGTGATGAAAGACATGCCTGACGGAGATATGGGCAGGGCCATGGAAGAATTGAAATTTATTCTGGATAATGACCCAAACTATGCTAAAGCTTACAATCTTTCCGGGGAGATATACAATCAAATTGATATGCACAAGCAGGCATATACTCAATTTAAAAAGGCGCTGGAATTAGATCCGGAGAATGGGGAGGCCAATTATAATATGGCCGGCCTTTACTATAAGGCGATGGATAATATGCCTAAAGCGCTCATTTACTACGAAGCAGCCAAAAGATTAGGTATTGAATCACCGGAATTAGATTTCAATCTTGGCGTAACTTATTACAAATCAGGTAATTATCAGAAATCTCTGGAAGCGTGGGAGAACTTAGATGAAGCCGGAGATCCTGTTTTAAGTTTTAATAAGGGAAATGCCATGCTTCAGTTAAACCAGTGGCGAGAAGCCGGCGTTCACTTCCAGCAAACTATTGATCAAAATATGAAACAATTAGAAAGTGAAACATTACCAAAAGGGGCTGTGGAAGCGGAAGCGCTTTATCAGGACCTTTCTATGGCTTATAATAATTTAGGCCTTATCCAGGAGAAGCTAAAGCAGGAAAAGGAAGCGATGAGAACTTATACTAAGGCTATTGAGGCCGCTTCCTGGGGAGAACGTCAGAACCAGAAGGCCCAGGGCAATCTTAACCGGATTATTCAGCAAAAACCGATGTCCTCTCTTTCACAGGCCATGTTTTCGGAAGTTAAAAAGGAGAACCCAAATATTAGAGGGATGAGGGAGTAATGACTAATGACCAACAACCTTCGTTTTCCCGTCCAACCTGGGTAGATATCCGGTTGGATCATATATCGCATAACATTAAGGCCATTAAAGCATATCTAGGCCCCCGAACAAAACTTATGGCGGTAGTTAAAGCTGATGCTTATGGCCACGGGGCAACACGGGTAAGTGCGGCGGTAATTCAGGCTGGGGCGGATTGGCTGGGAGTGGCCTCCCTGAGTGAAGCGATAGAGCTTAGAGATTATGGGATTAATGCCCCTATTCTTATCCTGGGAGCGACACCACCTGCCTACGCCAAGGAGGTGGTAGAATACCGGGTTATTCCTGCTGTCTTTGATATTTATCTGGCCAGGGCTATTTCTGCTATTGCCGTTAAGAGAGGGGAAAAAGGCAAGGTCCATATTAAAATCGATACCGGCATGGGTAGATTAGGGGCGCTCTGGGAGGAAGCCCCTGAATTAATCAGGGAGGTAGCCGGACTGCCGGGAATAGAGATTGAGGGAATCTTCTCTCACCTGGCGACAGCCGATGAGTCATCAAAAGATTACGTTCGGATACAACTAAATCGATTTAACCGGGTTTTGAGCCAACTTAAAGAGAGTGGAATCCAGATACCGATAAAGCACCTGGCCAATAGCGCCGGCGCGATTGACTGTCCTTTTACCCGATTAGATATGGTCAGAGCCGGCATAAGCATTTACGGACTTTCTCCGGCAAGAGATTTTCCTTTAAAGATCAATCTTCATCCGGTAATGAGCTTTAAGACCAGGATTATTCAACTCAAGTGGTGGCCGGAGGGAAGTCCTATTTCCTACGGGGGAACTTACCGAACTAATAAGCCCGCCAGGGTGGCTGCCCTTCCGGTGGGATATGCGGATGGATATACACGTAATCTTGGGAACAGGGCTCACGTCCTGATCCGAGGTCAAAGAGCGCCTGTGATTGGACGTGTTTGTATGGATTTCTCGATGGTTGACGTTACCTCAGTCCCGGAGGTAAGTGAAGGCGATGAAGTTGTTCTCTTCGGAAGCCAGGGAAAAGAGAGAATGCCGGTGGAAGAAATAGCTGAGTTATCCGGAACGATTAATTATGAAATCGTCTGCGGAATAGGAAGCCGGGTCCCCAGGGTGTATATTGGATGAAGGAAGATACTGTCTTTCACAAGACACTGACGAATCCGAATACCAGGCTGATCATTCTGGTTATTGACCTCCTCATAATTCTGGGGATGTTTGCCTTTATTCGGGTTTATTATAAACATGCGCCTCTTTCAGTTCATACGATTGATGACATTCAGTATTATCTTTTAGTTAAACCGGCCAAAAACAAGAGCGATTATCTTTTTACCTTTCGGGTAAAGAATAAACAGGAGGAGACCGTTACCCTTGATCTTAGTGATTCCGGCTGTCAGTTTTTGGTTAAACAACATGGCCAGGAATTATTTCGGGCCGGGCAGGGAGCAAAAGGAGGGCTTACCCTGAATCCCAACGAGGAGAAAACTTTTAGCCTTGTTTGGGACCAAAGGGATCAAGAAGGGAACCTGGTTGAAGCCGGGGAATATCAGATTATTGCCCGGCTTAATATCCCTTCGCCTGTCTCAATAGCAACCAGGATCAAGGTGAGAGAATAGTCGATTTCGGAAATCCGAAATAAGGAGGAGGTGTTTTAATGGTTGAAATGCAAGTGGCGGGAATAGCTCTGGATGCAAAAAATAATATGCCTATTATTATCCTTCGCGATAGAAGGGGGGATAGGGTTCTACCTATTTGGGTCGGGCTCTATGAGGCCCAGGCCATTCTTTTTGCCCTGGAAGGTATTAGTCCCTCTCGCCCTCTAACGCATGATCTATTGAAATCAGTAGTTGAAAATCTGAGGAGTGAGGTGGTTAAGGTAGTGATCAATGCCCTGAGGGATAATACCTATTTTGCTCAAATCACCCTGGGTTTAAATGGGAAATCAGTTGAGGTGGATTCTCGTCCCTCTGATGCGATTGCCCTTGCCCTGAGGACCTCAACCCCTATTTATGTTCTCGATCCTGTCCTGAATTCATCTGTTATGCCGACCGATCCTATTGATGATAATGAGGTCAGGTTGTTTAAGGAGAAATTAAAAGACCTTACCGTGAGCGATCTGGATTAAGTTTCGAGTCTCGAGTCTCGAGTTTCGAGTTGTATAGTGCTTAAGAAAAAGATTTTGGGGTTGGCTATCAATTGGAGTTTAGGCT
>JASEGY010000317.1:0-1940 GCA_030019105.1 bacterium
ATAAAATCAGTATAAATCCGTTAAATCCGTGTCATCCGTGTGCTATTAAAAGGAGAAGCTATTTCCACTGATTAGGTGCTTTTTTCTAAATCAAAGTATTAACGGGTGAGTACCAAAGAATCATATCCCTGTGAAATTTATTGCTCGACGTGGGAAAGGAAGTCACGGCACCCTGTTTTACGGCGAACGGTTTACTATTGTTCGCAATCCCAAGGATGAACTCTTAACTGGAACGATGCATGGGATGTTAGATAACCTCGGCCTGAGACTTGGTGATTTTGAGAACTTGTAGCTGTAGGAGGTAACTATGCAAAGCTTTATTTACTCTGTTGTCTTGACCCAAGATAAAGAAGACGGTGGTTTTGTGGTGAGGTTTATTGACTTTCCTGAGGCCATTACTCAGGGTAAAACCGTGGAGGATGCCCTGATCGAGGCATCTGATTGTCTGGAAGAGGCTATTGCCAATCGTATTGTAATGGGGCTACCCATTCCTACCCCATCTCCTATTAAAAATGGACAATATGCTGTTGCCCTACCTGCTCAGATGGCAGTCAAGGCAGCGCTTTACCTCGCCCTACAAGAAATCGATCTCACCAAAATAGAACTTGCCAGACGACTCGGCTGTGATGAAAAAGAGGTGCGTCATCTAATCGATCCACACTATTCTTCTACGCTTTCGCGTATTGAAGCTGCTTTGTCTGCCGTGGGAAATGGTACCTTCACCTTTCGTGGCTCGACTGAAAGCCAAAGGATTAGTCTAATGGAGGATAATTTCATGAAAGACAAACAATTACTTGAGCGAGTTACTCTCAATCCCAAAGTTATGGTTGGGAAGCCCGTTATCAAGGGAACACGCTTAACTGTGGACTACATTCTTAATTTGCTGGCGCATGGCGCAACGGTAACAGAGATATTGGATGAATACAATGGACTCACTCAAGAAGACATTCAGGCTTGCTTGCTATTTGCGACCAAGTCTTTGGAAGACAGTGTATTCATGCCGTTAGCAGTTGAGGCGGCATAATGCGTTTCCTGGTGGACGAATGTACAGGTCCGGCGGTAGGGCGCTGGCTGCGTGAGCAGGACTGTGAGGTCTTTTCGGTGTATGAACAAGCTCGTGGGATGAAGGATGATGAGATAATCCGGAAAGCATTTAATGAAAACCGGATTTTGATCACGAATGACAAGGACTTTGGCGAGAAAGTTTATCGAGAACAATACCCTCACAGAGGCGTTGTTCTTTTGCGTATTAAGGATGAACGCGCAAGCAGTAAAATTGATCTGATTCGGCGGTTACTTAGAGATTACGCTGACCAGTTACCTAATCGCTTTTTGGTAGTTACGGAGACACGTGTTCGTTTTGCCCGGAGGTGAAGTTCGTAAGTAGCTGAAACGATGAACAAGGGCATAGAGTGCAATTCTTGCCGCTTTGAAGGGGAAGCTTGATTTTTTTTAGGAGGTGGATGTTATGATTGATGTAAAACAGGCTGTAAGCAGTGCCGGTGAATTCGTCAAGAATTTATATGATATCAACAAGTTGGATAATTTAATGCTCGAAGAGGTGGCGGTTTCAGATGACGAACGGTACTGGTTCGTAACCTATGGATTCAGTAATATACGACTACAACTAAAGCCGACAGAGTCCCACCCTTTGGATATTCTTGAAACTCTTAAAATTTATCAGCCTGTGCGTACATACAAAGTAATTAAGGTCGATGCAGAAACAGGGCAGGCGCGGTCAATGAAGATCAGAGAAACATGATTACCTGCATATCAAACCATCAACTGGTAGTATAGCTCTTAAGATAAATATTTTGGGGTAAGCGAATTCAAGATAGGCTATGTAGCTTTTGGAGTTAATCCTTTAGGATTTCATTAGTTATGAAAGGCTAAAGCCTGAACTCCAAAGGATAGCCAACCCCAAAATCTTTTTCTTAAAC
>JASEGY010000317.1:1945-4519 GCA_030019105.1 bacterium
CTCCTGAACTCCAAAGGATAGCCAACCCCAAAATCTTTTTCTTAAACACTATAGTTACAGGGGTTAACTCTGGTGCCTGCTGATACGCTCCAGTGACTTATACTTTGGTGTCTGGTGGTCTGGTAAATACCAGGCTACCAGATACCAATTAATACAAAAGGAGGATTAGATAATATGGATTGGGGAATGAAAAATCGTTTGGCCCAGGTAATTCAACCGGATGGTCATTGCTTCTTTATGCCAATAGACCACGGTTATTTTCAGGGGCCAACCAGGAAATTAGAAAGACCCGGGGAAACTATTAAACCACTCCTGCCTTACTACGATGCCCTTTTTGTCACCAGGGGGGTCTTACGTTCAGCCATAGACCCCGACAATACTAAGCCGATTATCCTGAGGGTCTCCGGCGGGACCAGCATGCTAGGCAAAGACCTGGCTAATGAAGGGCTGACCACCTCTATCGAAGAGGCCATCCGGCTTAATGCCTCGGCGGTGGGCATGTCTGTCTTTATTGGCTCTGATTACGAGAAAGAAACCCTGTTAAACTTAGCTAAATTAGTTACTGAAGGTGAAAGATACGGTATCCCGGTAATGGCCGTGACAGCAGTAGGCCGGGAGATGGAAAAGCGGGATGCCCGTTACTTAGGTTTATGCTGTCGGATTGCGGCGGAATTAGGGGCTAAGGTAGTAAAGACATATTGGTGTGAGAACTTTGAAAAAGTAACTAATGGCTGCCCGGTGCCGGTAGTAATGGCGGGAGGTCCCAAAGTGGAAACAGACCGCGAGGTATTTGAGTTTGTCCATGATGGAATGCAGAAAGGGGCTATTGGGGTGAATCTGGGGAGAAATATCTGGCAGAATGCGCAGCCGGTGGCAATGATTAAGGCCTTGCGAGCTATTGTGCATGAAGATGCCTCAGTAGAAGAGGCTGATGAGATATTTAATAGTTCAAAGGAATAATTAATGTATCTTCTCAATAACCTGGGGTAATCTGTAAATAGTTGTAGGTTGTAGGTTGTAAGTTGTAAGTTGTAAGTTGGGTGGCACGCCCACGGCGTGCCGTTTAACCTACAACCTACAACCTACAACTTACAACTTACAACTACCCCCCGAAATATTGAGAAGATACTAATTAATGTTATTGTAGAGGTTTGACTTGTCGAACCCCTGCGGATTGGGCCTGGTAAATCAAGTCCAATTTATAGAAAATAGGCGTGGTTCAAAAAAGCCGCTTTAGGGTAACACCGAGAGCCTATAGTAGTGGCAGAGCTTGCTCTGCTTTAGCCGAAATAGGCAAAGCAAGCTTTGCCACTACATCTCAAACATGTTACCCGAAGTTGAACCATGCCAGAAAATAAAAAAAGGAGGATAGAAGGCAAGTGTAGCGGTTCGATTTGTCGAATCCCTGCGGATTGGGCCTGGTAAACTAAACCCCCAAGGCCCTAATTTATTAAGAATACAAAAAGGAGGATAGAATGCAAGTCAGTAAACTTTATGTAGGGAATCTTAGTTATTCTGTAACTAATGATGACCTGGAAGAATTGTTTTCCACTTATGGAGAAGTTAAGCAAGTCAATCTAATTGAAGGTAAGGGCTTTGGATTTGTTGAAATGTCTGATCCATCGGAAGCTGAAAAAGCAAAAGAAGGATTGGACGGTTCCGATTTCAAAGGACGCAACTTAAAGATTGACGAAGCTCGTCCGCCTCGAGCTAGAAGTGAAGGTGGAAGTAGAAGTGGCGGTGGCGGTAGAAGTGGCGGTGGATATGGCGGTGGCGGTAGAAGTGGCGGTGGCGGTAGAAGTGGTGGTGGCGGTGGATATGGCGGTGGCGGTGACAGTGGTGGTGGACGAAGATATTAGAATGAAATTTCAATAAGCAAGTAAGCATTGGACCTTCCCGAAAGCTTGAAGCTTTCGGGAAGGTACGGCCAACAAAGAGCCATAACCCAAATGAAAACCGGCTTTTTCGAGCCGGGCCTGAAATAGGGCTAAACCTTCTCCCCATATTTGTCGATATAATAATGTAGACAGAGAGAGGAGAAGATGACGATGAGAACCAGCCAGAGAAAGATAGAAGAGCTTATGTTGCAAAATAGTATGAGCTATTTACGCTATCTAAAATTTCTGGCAGAGGGTGAGTCTTTGAAGCACAAAAGGGCGTTAAGAGTAAGAGCTATTTAGTAAATTTGGTAGTTGTTCGTTTACTGGCGTAATGAAGAGCAGCTACAGAAGGAAATTTAAAAAAGGAGGGCTTATATGACAAGGATGTTTATTTAAAAAGGGGATGGACCCCGGATACTGGATAAAGGACTGAAATTGTCCTGATAAGAACTTAAAAAGGCTTATCCTGGTAAGAATAAACATTCTTATCAAGATAAGCCTTTTTTATTTTAGAGGGCAAGGAGTTAAGGGTTCCAATGCCTTAGGAGAGACAGATAGAACCTAATACCACGGAGGGTTTGAGTGTTTTACACTTGAGCCCTTAGCCCCTTGTCTTCGATTAACAATTATCAATTATCAGTATCCTCTTCAAAAGTCATGGTAGAACCCGTTCAGGTTGTCAGGTTCAGAGGTT
>JASEGY010000318.1 GCA_030019105.1 bacterium
TATATGGTGTTCTGCAGGCTTCAAAAATCAATATCTGGTGGCTGAGTAGTTACCTTGCATCTCAGATTTCACTTTTTCATGTGAAGAAAGATGTCCCGCCTCAACATCACTGAAAGCTCGCTTTAAACTTAAAGCGTCCTCAAGCCAGGTGACATCTTTAACCTCAAGTGAACTGAAAAACTTATACCAATGGTCATTCTTATCTGACAGCAAAATAAAACCTTTTTTACCATCAAATGAAACAGTTGGTTGTAGGACTGACATAACATTTATCTCTCTTCAACGTTATTTGTTCAGGCTGGCTCTGGCCTTCTTCATCACTTCTTCGGCCGGCATACATTGTACTCTCCCTTGTTCAATTTCCCGCCATCTTCTTTCTGCTTCATCCAGCCATGCTTTCTCAATCTCGGGATCAACAAAATGTTCCACACTATCCCACACACGTTGGGCTAAGATTACTCTTTCATCTATTGGTAGAGCCAAGACCTTTTCCGCTAAGTTCATTGTCGCTGTACTCATATATTCCTCTATATTCCTCCGTTAGACGGTTTCTCTTGTTATCCCCAGTTTACTGCTCCAACAATCATATCAATTTGTACAAAATCCAATTTGGCGTTTTTGCTTTTCTGGTGGCACCATCAGTTGACGAATGGCTTCAAAAATTGTCTGAATTTCTACATCGTGCTTTTCAATCTTTCCCTCAAGCTCGCTTAGTTTTTGGGCAAGTTCTTTATGGGTTGAAAGCGTCTCTCTCAGTTTGACAAACACACGCATAATAACAACATTAACTTGTATCGCCCTTTCACTATTAAGAATACTTGAAAGCATGGCTACCCCATGGCTACCCCTTGTTCTGTAAAAGCACAAGGTCTTTTTCTTAACCCCATTTTCTCTTTATTGGATATCACAATTTGTGATTTCCAATTTTCTGTTTCTTCCTTAGTTAGTTGAAACATAAAATCTTCTGGAAAACGTTTGGCATTTCTTTTGACCGCTTGGTTTAATATCCTTGTTTCTACTTGATAGAGAGTAGCTAAATCTCTATCGAGCATTACCTTTTTACCTCTGATCAGGAATATCTTGCTCTCTATTATCTCCGAAGGTATCAAATCTGTCGATTCTACTTTCTTCATTTACTCTGTCACAGTAAGCGTTCAGGCTATGCATCAAGTGGCCGAAACGATGAACAAAACCTATCTCCCTATTATGTAATACACACTGGGATATGTCCCAAGCTCAGATTTCCGCCTGATGGCATAGTTTTCACGAAGTGCCTTTCTGACTTCCGAGCTGCTGTCTCCCAGATCGCCAAAGATAAGAGCGCCGTTCGATGCCTCCACACAGGCAGGAAGATCGCCGTTAGAAAGCCTTTCGACACAGAAATTACACTTTTCTACCACCCCTTTTGTCCTGGTGGGGAATTCCTTGTTTAGTTCTTTAATAAAAGGACGGGGGTCATTCCAGTTGAAGCTCCTGGCTCCAAAGGGACAGGCGGCCATACAAAACCGGCATCCGATGCACCGATGATAGTCCATAGCCACAATACCGTCTTTTCTCTTGAAGGTGGCCTTAGTCGGACATACCCTGACACAGGGGGGATTCTGGCAGTGGTTACACAGTACCAGAAAGGGATTGCCGGCTAACCTCTCAGCCATATATTCATCCGCATGACCTGGAAAGGCATTCTCGAAGTTTTCAGTCCAGAGCCATTTAACCTCATGTTTAGGATCAGGGATTTGGGGGACATTATGGGTAGTGTGGCAGGCTTCGATGCACCTTTTATACTCATCTGCATCAAACTTGCTCATATCGATAACCATCGCCGCCCTTCGTCCGGCCGGTTTTTCTTTACTTGAGGCTTCTACCTTTCCCGGAGCGAGCAGTTCAAAGATTGAGCCACCGCCTATCCCCAACAAAGTAGAAGCCCCGGCCATCTTTAAGAATTCTCTTCTATTTATCTTCATAGCCAGTCTCCTTCTTTAGCCGTAAAATGCGTCTGCATAATTCTTTCTCAAGCCGCCAGGAGTTCGTTGATTTCAATAATCATCTCTTGTTGACTTTGATCGCGAAATGTTTCAACGAACATCCGCGCTCTTCTTCTATGTACTTCGCTTGATAAATCAATAAGCGTTTCCCGCCCGGATTTATCTTCGAATACCATCATCAGCGGGGCTTTTTCCACATAGCCCAGGGTCATGCCTAACAATATATTAGAGGACAGGTTAAGATTAGCCTGGGTCGATTTTATATCGCTGTAGGAGCCGTAAAAAAGATGTGTTCCACTTGGTATCTGCGCTGCTAAAGTTGATTGGTTAAGTTCACGGTTCAGCAATTCACCCAGGCGGTCTAAGTTCTTGTCGATGAATTGAACTCGCAGGCGGTCTAATCCTGTCTCAAAATCTTGTATCCAGAATTTCTCGCCCATCAGTTGTCCGGCTCAATATGGCAATCCCAGCAATAAACGCTTACATTAGCATAGCTGTGACACCTGTCACAGAAGGCCTTTTTATTCGAATGGCAGTGCATACATGTTTTCTGAAGACTTTTGTCATATTTAACGTCATCAATAATACCATAAGCCCTCTGGCCGTCACGAACTACCGAGTCTCTCCATTCGTTAAGCAGTTTCATATGGTTGGCTCTCATAAAATCCGCTGACTTGACACATTGTGGTTGGGACATCTGCTGAATGCCCGGGGTGTCAAGACTGGGCTCCGGCTTAGAAGAAGCCTTTTCTTTGTTATAGAAGAAGGGAAGAGTTACCAAACCAAGAAAGATAATCAACCCGGCGATTATTTTACCTTTATCATACATCCTCATTGTCCTCCTTCTCTTCTATTCCAGGCAGGTCTTCCCCCCGCAAGTCAGTGGTTCTCTCGCCCTCGCCGTTCATTATCAGGGCATTGCCCACCAACTCGGTTACACCGGTCACATTCACGCCGGGCACCCAATAATCCATTAAGGGCGGCAGAGCAGCCCGGTCAATGGCACAGATACAGGCCAGCATATTGACTCCATATTTCTCCTTAATATACTTTACGGCGTTCGCCCTGGGCAGTCCCCCGCGCAACCTCAGTTCCATATTCTCTGAGGCATTCAGACCGGAACCGCTTCCACAACAGAAGGTCTTCTCCCTGATGGTATTATCAGGCATCTCATAGAAATGGTTGCAAACATTATTTATAATATAGCGCGGTTCATCGAGGATTCCCATACCTCTGGCAGTGTTGCAGGAATCATGGAAGGTTACTTTTAAATGATCATTTCGCTTTGGATCGAGCTTGAGCTTGTTGTGGTGGATTAAATCAGCGGTAAATTCTGAAATATGAACCATTTTCGTCGCTTTTGCATTCTCAAATTTTGTGTTGGTTATCGGAGAGACAGGTTCTTCCAGGAAATCGGCCGGCCCGTTCCAGGTATCCATGTACTGGTTCAGGACCCTCCACATATGACCGCATTCCCCGCCGATAATCCACTTTACCCCGAGTCTCTTCGCTTCGGCGTATATCTTGGCATTAAGCCTTTTGGCCATCTCATTAGAGGTAAAGAACCCGAAATTCCCTCCTTCAGAGGCATAGGTACTCCAGGTGTAATCGATCCCGATCTCGTGAAACAGCATGAGATAACCCATACAGGTGAAAGTGCCGGGATCAGCGAAAAGGTCACCGGAAGGGGCGACAAAGAGTATCTCCGCTCCCTTTCTATTAAAGGTCGGCTCTACCCTGATGTCTGTTATTTCTTCTATTTCATCTACCAGGAAATCAATGCTGCTGTGAATAGTATGAGGTTCCAGACCGAGGTGATTCCCCTTCATAAAGCAATTGGCCACCGGCCCGGCGATCCATTCGATATTCAGGCCTAAAAGATTAAGAAGTTCCCTGGCGATAATAGTGACTTCGGCTGTATCAATACCGTAGGGACAAAAAACAGAGCAGCGGCGGCATTCAGAACACTGATAGAAATAATACCACCATTCTTTGAGGACATCGTAAGTAAGGTCTCTGGCGCCGGCTAATCGCCCCAATATCTTCCCTGCCTTTGTAAAATCCCTTCTGTATATTGACCGCAGGAGTTCCGCTCTAAGAACGGGCATGTTTTTAGGGTCTCCGGTGCCAAGAAAGAAGTGGCACTTGTCAGCACAGGCCCCGCACCTGACACAGATGTCCATAAATATCTTGAAAGAACGGTACTTCTCCAGCCTCTCGGCAATTCCTTCCAGAACTATGTCCTTCCAGTTTTCAGGAAGCTTCCAGTCCTCTTCGACCGGCGACCAGGATCTGGCATTTGGAAAACCTACCTTTTGAAGGCTTGGCTCCTTTGCGCCCCAACAAAACATGCCCTCCTTAATTTCAGTGGTGACATCCATCCACTCCTGGAGAGGCGGCTTATAACTTATTCCGGACATTTCCACTGGTTTCGGTTCTTTAGCCATGGTTACTCCTTAATATAGTATTTAAGAAAAAGATTTTTTTGGGGTTCGTTATCCTTTGGACTTTAGGC
>JASEGY010000319.1 GCA_030019105.1 bacterium
ACAACTTACAACTTACAACTTACAACTTACAACTTACAACTTACAACTTACAACACAGATTGCCCCAAATTATTGAGAAGGTACAAAATCGCAGATTATGCCCGCGTTGAGTATACTTTCTTTATTAACTCAGCCAAAGGAGAAAAAATGGAAGAAAAGAATAAATTAGTATCAACCATATATGAATATATAAAGGTCGTACTTACGGCCCTTATCCTGGCTTTGATTATCAGGACCTTTGTCATTCAGGCCTTCAAAATACCTTCAGAATCAATGGTACCTACTTTGCAGGTAAGGGATCATCTTTTTGTTTGTAAATTTCTATATGGTTTACCAATACCTTTTACTGAGAAACACATCCTCCCATGGCATGATCCGCAGCGAGGGGATGTGATAGTCTTTCGCTACCCTAATGATCCATCAACTGATTTTATCAAACGGGTTATTGGATTGCCAGGCGATAAAATTATGATTAGGAATAGGCAGATTTATATCAATGATAAGCCATTGAACGAACCATATAAAATTCATGCCAGCCATTCGTCTCGCTCTATATTCTACTCTACTCAGGACAATTGGGATGCCCCCCGAATTATACCTCCTGATTCCTACTTTATGATGGGTGACAATCGTGATAATTCGAGAGACAGCCGCTTCTGGGGCGTTCTTTACCGCAAGCTCATCAGGGGCAAAGCCTTGTTTATCTACTGGCCACCTTCTCGAATCGGATTAATACATTAAACCATTAACAAGTAGCCGTTCACGGCTTGAAATTGGAAATTGGGAGGGAGAGGGACGAAAAGTATGAACGCTCAATTTCCAATTTCTAATTTCCAATTTCAGCGTTCCGTGAACGCTTACATTGTTAATTGTTAATTATGGAACATACCATTCTTATTGTTGATGATGATATTCCCAGTCTAAAGGCCATGAAGAAGGCCCTTGTCTCAGAAGGCCACCGAATACTGGGAGCCACGAATGGCAAAGATGCCCTGGAACAGATTAGACATGAAACGATCCATCTGCTTTTGACCGATCTCAGAATGCCTGAAATAGGCGGCATGAAATTGGTCGAGATCGCCAGGAAAAGAAATCCGGACCTTTCTATCGTGGTCATAACCGGTTTTGGAAGTATTGAATCAGCCGTAGAGGCTATGAAGAGGGGGGTAGATGACTATCTAACCAAACCAATAAATATTACTGAACTCAGGATATTGGTAAGTAATGCCCTCAAAAAGCAGGACCTGGAGATCGAGAATCGAGAATTGCGTCAAGAGCTTACGGTCAAGTATGGTTTTCCCGAAATAATCGGCCACAGTGTCAAGATGCATCAGGTAACCGAATTGGTTTCCAGAATCGCCCCTACCTCAGCGACCGTCCTTATTACCGGCGAGAGTGGGACAGGCAAGGAACTTATTGCCAGGGCCATCCATAAAAATAGTCCCCGTAGGGATAAAACCTTGCTGGCCTTAAACTGCAGCGCCCTGTCCAATACCCTTATTGAAAGCGAACTGTTTGGCTACGAGCGGGGCGCCTTTACCGGAGCACAAGAGATGAGAAAAGGCAAGTTCGAGATATGTGAGGGGGGAACTCTATTCCTGGATGAAATAGGAGAATTAGATTCCTCGACCCAGGTTAAACTTCTGCGCATCCTCGAAGAGAAAGAATTCATGCGGGTTGGTGGAACAAGGATGATCAAAGTAGATGTCAGACTTGTTGCGGCGACTAATCGAGACCTGGAAAAAGCGGTGAGCGAGGGGGAGTTCCGCAAAGACCTTTACTACCGGTTGAAGGTAGTCGAGATCAAAACGCCATCGCTAAGGGAGCGACGAGAAGATATTCCTCTTCTCGTAGAGGCCTTTATTAAGGAATTTAACAAGAAATATAACAGGAAGATACAGGGTATCAGCCCTGAAGCAGTAAATATTCTGCTTGAGTTAGATTATCCGGGCAACATCCGGGAGCTGAAAAACCTTATCGAAAGCACCGTCATTCTTTCAAGGGAAGAAAGAATCGGGCCTTTGGATTTACCTGTTCCTACAAAGGAAAGAAGAGGCGGAAATGAGGAGGATATTAATATCCACATAGGGATGACGATGGAAGATGTAGAACGAGAGGTTATTCGTCAAACCCTCGTAAAAGTAGAAGGGAATAGAACCAAAGCAGCGGCTATTTTAAAGATCGGTCTTAGAACTTTGCAGCGGAAGATCAAGAGTTTATTACCCGACCTTCTCTTTTGAGTTTTGGGAGGAACCCTGGGTTTTATGGCTAACCGCCTCCCTCATCTCGATAGAAGAGCCCTAGTATTAATCTTGATCTGTAAACCTGTTATTTGAACGTTTCTTCCATATTACCACCTTCCTTTTTCTTTTAATGAGCTCCTTTCCCGGTCAGAACAACCCCACACGTCTCGAAAAGGATCTTTAAATCTAACATTAGACACATTCGTTTTATATAAAGTAAATCATACCTTAGTTTTCTTTTTACATCACAGATCGAAGAATCATACCTGTACCGGACTTGAGCTAAACCCGTTATTCCTGGTTTCACCTTTAGCCGCGATTTATATTCCGGAATAATATGCTTAAATTCATTTACAAAAACCGGCCGTTCCGGTCGAGGTCCCACCAGGGTCATTTCTCCCTTTAGAACATTAACTAATTGCGGCAATTCATCAACTCGACTTGTCCGCAAGTAACCCCCTATTTTAGTCACCCGCGCATCATTCTTCTTGGCCCATACCGGCCCGCTTCCAAACTCAGCATCGACTCTCATTGTCCTGAATTTATACATGGTAAAAGTCGTGCCATCTTTACCTACTCGCTGTTGTCTGAAAAGAGCAGGACCTTTTGAGTCTAACTTAATAATAATAGCTATTATCGGCAGAAATGGAGACAACAAGATTAATCCCAACGAGGAAACGACGACATCAATCCCTCTTTTCAGAAATAGCCACCCGCCATTCTCTCTGAAGGACTTCATATAGTAAGCTATCTCTTCTCTTATTAATGGCTTAACCGCTAATTCTTTACTCATATTTTCAGCATCGTCCTTTCCTGGTTTTTTCAGCCTTCTTGTCTTCAAAACTATAGCAATTTTTATGCCAACTCTAAGAAAATATATCTATTGACCTGTAACTTATTAGTGGCCACAAGGTTAAGAAATCAGGAGGGGGTATCCCGCCCTTTTTAGCCCAACGGCTCATGTCCATTCATGTAAACACTTTCTCGGTCGTTTGAGATGTGTTTTTTACCTAATATACTTCCTGTCAATAAGTTACAATTAATGTCAACTAATTAAACACCGTGTATAATTAGTTAAACACTTGTCCCTCCATGCCAAATCTTTCATTCCCCATCTATCAAATGTACGCCGGTTATATCTTTAAAGCGGCCCCACCACTTAAGCGCAAAAGTTTGCAACCGGTTCTTTCCCTCGAATTCCTCTGGTGGACGTGGTTTCTCTCCCCAACCTTCTTCTACTATCTTGATTAATGTCACCTCCGGCCGGCATAGAAATCTGATATGTTTATGTGTCCACCCTATCCCCCGTGTAAGATAGAGCAAGGTCTCCCCCACTTGATAGAGGCCGCTTACATACTTAAGCCCGCTATAGTCATCCGTCAACTGCCTGATCCAGGCTATACCCATCTGCCCGCCGTGGATGTCACCCGCCAGGACAAGATCAATATCCATTTTCGAGGCAGGTTCAACTACCCACGGCTGATGTACCAGCAGTAATGTGGGGGCCCCTTCCGGAATTCCCTCCATCATCCGTTCTAAATCATTTATTGCCGTGCAATGAACTTTAAGTCCTAACAAGTAAAAAGGGGGACGATTCTCTATCTGAATTTTTTTGGTCTCATCTAATAACGGGACTACTCCTATTCTTCTCAACTGTTGAGCGAATTTTTGCGGAGGCCATAAGGTGCGTTCATAGTCACCCATTATCCCAAAGACCCCTTGAGGGGCCTTCAGGTTTGCCAGAACTTCAAGGCTGGGCTCAATGTCCTCCCGCTCTACAATATAATCACCCCCTAGCAGAATAAGGTCGGGTCTTAAATCATTGACAATCTTGACTAATCGCTTCTCTCGGTAGCCTATCTTACCTCTTACATGTAAATCAGCAATGAAGACAAGCCTGACATCCTTTAATGGCCCGGCCAACGGGGGGCATTTTATTCTTACCTTCTCTACCTTTATCCAATTGGGTTCAATATACCTGGCATCAACGTAAGCCGTAATGATCAGGCCCGCCGCAAAAATCGGCAAAAGAACAAAAAGCACAAGACCACTCAGATAGATTTTTTTCATCCTTCTAAAGATACCCTGTTTTGGCGAAAAAGTCAAGAAAAATCGTTAAGCAAGTATTTTTTCTTGACCTAACCCGGTAGATGTGGTATGCTTAACAATTGTAACTGTAACTGCTCAGGTTGTCAGGTTCACGGTTCACGGTTCACGGTTCACGGTTCACGGTTCACGGTTCACGGTTCACGGTTCA
>JASEGY010000031.1:0-1762 GCA_030019105.1 bacterium
GCGGGTCACGGCCTGGGACGATGCGACTAATTCCAGTGGTTACACCGCGGCCTTCTCCTTTGTGATTGACACCGCCGCTCCGCCCAAACCGACCCTGACCTCACCGGGGAATAATTCAGAGACGAATGACGCCACCCCGACCTTTACCTGGACGGATACCGGGGCCGACAGCTACACCTTGCAGTATGCAACGAATGCCGGCTTTTCCGTTGGACTTGAGACCGTCAATCGAAACACACCGGGAGATTCCACCAGCTACACCCCGGGCTCAAACCTGGCACAGGGGACGTGGTATTGGCGGGTCACGGCCTGGGACGATGCGACTAATTCCAGTGGTTACACCGCGGCCTTCACAGTCTTGGTCGATACTACCCCTCCAGTCTTAAGCAACAACCGGCCTGCCTTTAAGCCATCTGATGAAGAAATCCTCTTTCAGATTACCATCGAAGATGCCGGCAGTGGGGTGTTTGACGATGCAGTCGCCGCCACATCGGTTTCTGCAAGATATGATACTGATGGAGAAGTGGTTACAAATTATATTGGTCAATTAGATATGGACCTTACCAGTGGGGACTCTGCGAGCGGGACATATACGGCTGACTTTCCAATAGCCGCCGGAACATTCAGCCAGGGAGATATTGTTACCTGGGCGGTTATGGCCAGGGATACAGCCGGGAATGTGGTCAATGGAAATTGGGCTAACACCTACACAGTGATCATTACCAGTGCCACTCCTGAGATAGTTAGCAGTTATGTAGAATCAACGAAGATGTATAGTTATTATGATACTTATGATTTAAGAGCTGTAGTAACTGATGTGGATGCCGATGGAGATACGGCTAATTTTGAGTTCGTTGAGGTTTCTATCCCTATAGACGGTGGGGATTCGGTGGCTATGAGATGGACTCAAAGCTCGAATACCTTTGATACGGTTTCTACTGGGAATTATTTTGAGGTAGATAATGGTTCGGTAGTTATAGATAATGATACTCTGACTGTTACTTTTTCGGTCCACTTTACGTGGCTTTTTCCATCTCCAGGTGTGACAGGCAAGGATTTGGTGATTACGGTAAAAGATGTTAGTGGGGCTTCTACCGGTCCTGCCGTTCCAACGACAAGATACTATGGTGATGGTGGGGATTCCATCAGTATTGAGCCGGATGTCAGAGTGATGAATTTTGTGGTTAATGATGATACCCGAAATCCCTCTGATACTGTTTCTTTCACCGGGACAGTGAAATATGAGGGAACAGATACTCCGGTGGCCGATGCCCTGATAGGAAAGGTAGAAATCGTAAGGGCAGGTAACACGGTTGCTCAAATTCCCGACGCTGATGCGGCTTTTACGGCTGAGGTGACTTTGCCTGATACAGTGGGTTTATTTGAATATCATCCAAAAGTGGAATTGGTAGGAAGTGGTGGGTCAGTGGAGACTACCGCTGATCTATCCTTGAATACTGATGCCGTAACAGTGGATCGGATTAAGATTACCAACATTACCATTAGTAATCATGTCTATTACGATGGCACCAGGTATTGGGATAATAATGATACCGATGGCACAGATACAATGACTATTACCCTCACCGGAGTTTGGGAATATGGTGGAGGGAACGTGGATACTGCTACGGTTAAGGTGGGTTATGGAAGTGATTCTGATGCTTACGGGGTGGCTACCTTCAGTGGGGGGACGGCATCTATTGATGTGGAGGAAAATCCTGGGTTAGGTCAAATTATCACCAGGGATGGAATAAGCTGTGAT
>JASEGY010000031.1:1856-16649 GCA_030019105.1 bacterium
GATGTGGAGGAAAATCCTGGGTTAGGTCAAATTATCACCAGGGATGGAATAAGCTGTGATTCTAATGGAGCTAATGAGGCTGATGCCGGCAATGATTATGGAGATGATGTCTATGTCGTTGATGGAATTGATACTAACGCCCTTGGCTGGGATAATGAGCCGCCGGTGCCGGCTATTGTCGATGTGGTTGTATTAGCCACCTCTCCTAATCTTTACTTTGATTCCCCCACCCTTTACTACAGCAATGATCAAGGGATGAGTGACAGCTTTACTATCCGGGTTACGGATACCGAAGCCGGGAGCGGAAGGGATACGGCGGTTGGTGAACTTGCTTTTAACGAGACGCCGGAGGATGGAGATTACAATGGTGGGCCGTGGGAACTTGTTTATTTCGTAAGCCAAGCAGAGACCTCCGATACGATCACCATCACCGTTTACGATAATGTCGGTAACACCGGATCAGTAGATCTGCCTATGGTCCTCGATAATTATGCGCCCATAGGGCTTACTCTTTCCCTGATTCCTGATAAAGATAGTGATGGTGGGAATGATACTGAACCTCTGTCTGGCTATTATGATGATGAGAGTGTGGATGTAACTGCTTCGGACACCTCTCCTGGTGGACTTAATGATAATGATACCGGCGCCGGGCTGCCGGTTAACAGGTATTCTTACCAGGAAGATACAAAGGGCTGGTCAGCCTGGACTGATACCAATGCCTGGACTGTCCCCTCGGCTGAAGACGGGGCCAATACTATCTGGGTTATGGTGCGGGATAATGTGGGTAATACGGCTTCAGCCAGTGTTTTTGTGGTGGTGGATACCACACCGCCAACGGCTCCTACCGTGACTATCACCCCTGACCCGGTTGATGGCTGGGAAGATGACCTGAATATTAATGCCATCTGGACGGCTTCAGGTGATGCTAACTTTGATCACTACAAAATTGGGGTCAATACCACACCTCCCACCAGCGATACTACGGCTACAAGCCATGCCTGGACCAGCTCTGATGGCTCTACAGATACCCTCTACGTGATGGTTATGGACAAGGCCGGAAATGCCGGCCCTATTGCCTCTGATACGGTCACGGTTGATCTTAGTCCGCCGGTTATCAGTGATATTAATGTGACCTCTGATAAGCCTTACTATTTCTACGGTCATGATGCGGCTACGG
Organism: bacterium; assembly: GCA_030019105.1. Classification (GTDB taxonomy): domain Bacteria; phylum UBA9089; class JASEGY01; order JASEGY01; family JASEGY01; genus JASEGY01. The sequence continues at coordinate 3,034 of JASEGY010000031.1, forward strand.
ATGATACCGGGGGGACAGTGTATTTTAACTCCCTGTTGGGTGAAGGGGCCGGGCAGGTGGTGACTATCACGGTCTGGGCCAATGAAGTCAATACGGCGAGCTTTGCTGGATCGACTGCCTTTAGCAGCACCCCGAACACGACCAGCGCCCCCTGGCAGGTAAGCTACACTATTGGAGCAGACAGTCCTACCCAGACGATAGAGTTTACCCTGACGGATGCAGCCGGCAATACTGACTCGGCTACGATCATCTTTACCCAGGATAATGTTGATCCTACTCCCCCGACCCTCGTTCAGTGTCGTCCGGATAGTCCAACCAATGTTGGGGAATTCGATAACGATACCCAGATATTTGTCACCTGGGTTAATGGAGCGGATGATACAGCAGGGATTAGAGAACATCGGATGGGGACGTCAAATGATACAAGCAGCGCTGTCCATGACTCTGGGGATACAGAAACCGGAGTAGAAGGGGTGGAGGAGTTCTTTGTTATTGCCATAGATAACGTAGGCAATTTATCCTTTAGCAGTGATACCATTACCATTGACATTACTCCACCGGTTATCACCAGCCTGGAGGTTACCTCAACCGACGGGACGCATTTCTATGTTCCACCTGGTGGAGTAACCGCTACTGGCGGAACCGTTTACTTTAACTCTCTGACGGGTGAAGGGGCCGGACAGGAGGTGACTATTACCGTCTTTGCCGATGAGATCAATACGGCGAGTTTTGCGGGTTCGACTGCCTTTAGCGACACGCCGAATACAACCAGTGTTCCCTGGCAGGTGAGCTATACCATTGAGGCAAACAGTTCTAACGAAACAGTACTCCTTACCCTGACTGATGCGGCGGGCAATACTGACGTGGCTACGATCATCTTTACTCAGGACAATCAGGCCCCGAGTCCAGGGGCATTGGTTCTGGGTGAGGGTTCGGCTTCCAGCCCGGCGGAGCAGCCTCATTTAGGGACCACCGGGGATACTGTTTTCTACAGCACTTCTTTATATCCGGCGCAAGGCTTTTATGTTTCCGGGACGGCGACTGATACCGGCTCAGGAATAGAGCGGGTGGTTTACCAGAATTTTAATGGAGTTACGCCTGTTACTGATGCTCCAACTGGATATTCAGCAAGCTTTGACTACAATACTGAAGACAGCTACGTTATTACCCCGGCTTTTGCCGGTACAGCACAGACTGGCCAAAGATTGGTGACGGTATCCGACAATGTGGGTAATACCGCTGCGGCTGTCTGGTATTATGCTACGGATATATATCCGCCTACCTCTCTGGCCATCACCGGGATAGAAGTAGTCAATGGTGAAAACTATCTCTACTTCAAGGAAACCGATACCCTTTATTACAGTAATGTTGACTCATCTGAATTCTATATCCTGGTTACAGCCCAGGATGTTGGACCGTCCGGACTGGATAAGGCTACAGGAGGGACTTTCTTTGGAGATGCAAGTTGCTCTGATGGCACCTACAACACCCAGTTCAAGGTCGGTCCCTACACCCTTTCCGGCAGTGAATCAGACAGCGGCTTGCTTACTATTACTGTCAAAGACAAAGTGGGAAATGCGGCCACTATTGATCTAACTGTCATCCGGGATGTGACGCCGCCCACTTCAGTCAGTCTGAATTCCATCACCGAGGTCGCAGGCGGGGAGTATCTCTATTTTGCTTCCCCATCTACTCTCTATTACGGTAATGGCGGGACGAGCAGTTTTACGGCCAGTCTCCTGGCGGCTGATGCCAGCTCCGGACTGGAAGAGGCCCGAGGGGAGTCCTTCTTTACCGGCACCGGGACTGATCCCAGCGATACCACTTACGAAACCAAGTTTGATCTGACTTACAGCCTGAATGGGGCGGAAACCAACGCCGGCACCTTGAAGATAACCGTATCCGACCAGGTGGGGAATACAACTCCTTTAGAGATTACCGTTGTTAGAGATGTAGTCTCGCCGGGCATAGATATTACCTCCATCATCGAGTCCAGTCCCTATCTTTACAATGCCGGGGATACTGAAATCATCTACTTCGGGGATGATATGCCCACAGCGCAGTCATTTATCATTACCGGCACGGCTTATGACGGCTCCTCCGGTTTGTCCTACGTAGATTATTCGACCCTCTTAAGTGATACGCCGGATTCGACCACTAATCCTTCCTGGAGCGTCAGTTATAATGCTGTTGGAAGTGACAATGGCGGCACAATTACTATCACGGCGGTTGACAATGTGGGTAACACCGCTGCCAAACAGGTGACGGTAAACAAGGATACCACCGCGCCTGCGATTGCCGGCGGGGGCTGGAGTGAGTCGAGCGATTATCTTTATGTGGTTGGTGGTGTCCTCTACTTCTCTGATGAGATGGGGGCTTCTCCCCAGGTGGCTACTTTGGAAGGCACGGCCTCTGATACGGGAGCAGGTCTGGCTAAAGCGACCTTCTCCAATGAACCCACTTTCTTCCAGAATCCTGGAGACGATGCTTCTCCGGATACATGGACAGGCCTCTATGCCCTTGACATTAACGCCACTGATACGGATAGCCCGGCCGTGGTTACTCTTTACGACAACGTGGGTAATACCAGCAGCCGGGAATTTGGCTACATCGAGGATATTACTCCACCCAGTGGCTATTACTCAGATGCTCCGGACACCAATGACGGCACGGCTTATACGGTAAATGTAACTGGGTTTTCGGATACAGGGAGTGGAGTCGGCGCCACCTATCTGGATGTCTATACCTCGGATACCGGCACCCCAACCACCCAGCGAACCTGGATGTCCGGTGTTACCGGGCCTGATGGAACCTACTATTACCGGTATTATGTAAAGGATATGGTCGGGAATAAGGGTGAGGTCAGATCAGATTCGACTGAGGTGCATCCTGGAACAAGACCTACGGTGACAAGCCTGGAAGTTGACGCCGATGACGGAGATAACCTCTATGGTCGTTATCGGGAGTATACCTTTACGGCTAAGGCCAATGATATTGATGGGTTCGGTGATATAGACCAGTTGTGGCTGAAAATAGAACACGATGGTAACACCGTGGTCGCCCTCTACTATGACAACGATAGTGGGGGAACTGGTGTGACGATAGACACTGGCGCTGCCTACGTCATTGAGGGGACTCATACCAATTCCGGAGCAGATACCCAGCTTACGGTCAACTTTAAGCTAACCATTGACTGGGATTATCCGGATGCGGATAACATTGAAGTTTATACCAGGGCCATTGACGAAGTTGATTCCGACAGTGGCTGGGGACTCTTTATTGACAACCTGGATATCGAGACTGATGTCGAGGTCGATATTGCTGACTGGCAGTTTGGGGATAATACCAGAAATCCTTCGGATACAGCTTCTCTGACCTACCGGGTGGAATATGCGGGCAGTGAAATCTTAGTACCTGACAGTCAAATCAGCAGCGTTGATGCCTTTCGGGATGCCAGTCCGGATGAGGATGAAACCCCAACACCTGGTACTACTGCCTCTGGCACTTTGGGAATAACGGCCGAAACTATCTCAGGGACTCATACCTACAGCCCACGGATTGTCTTAGCTAATGCCGGGGGGACGTATTATTTAGACAACGTCAATGCCCTCCTTTACGTCAACCAGGTGGAGATTACGGCCATTACTATTGGAAACCAGAAATACACTGATGGAGAGACATATTGGACCTCGAGCGGAGAAACACTGGGAGTAACGATCACCGCTGCATGGAAAGACCCCTCCCAGCCCGGATGCAGTAGTTACTCCGGAGAGGTGCAATTGAATAATAGCCTGGGCACAACCTCTTCTCTGGGTAAGGAGGTAACCAAAAATCCGGTTAACGCCGTCGAGTTACTGGAAGATATAAGTGTTACAGCTATCGTAGGAACCAACAATTATGGGAGCAGCTTCTCCCTCAGCGGGACAAATACTACTCAAGATATGGGTTGGGATGATGTTAAGCCGGTAATTACCAGCGGCACCTGGAGTGAGTCAAGTAATTATCTCCATGTGGCTGGTGGTATCCTCTATTTCTCGGATCAGATGGGGGCGACTGCTCAGTCGGCTACCTTGAGCGGCACGGCCTCTGATACCGGCTCAGGCCTGGATAAGGCTGCCTTCTCAAATGAGCCTACCTTTTCCCAGAATCCTGCGGATGATAATTCACCGGATACCTGGACAGGCAACTACGGCCTTAGCTCTTCGGCCACCGGTGCAAACAGTCCGGTAGTAGTTACCCTTTACGACAAGGTAGGTAATACAATTACTCAACAATTCGCTTATATAGAAGATACCACTCCACCTACCGGTTACTCATCTAATGCGCCGGCTACTAATGATGGTATACCTTATACGGTTACCATTTCCGGGGCTTTGGATGCAGGCAGTGGGGTTGGTGGCCCTACCTATCTGGATGTCTATACCGCGGATACCGGCACCCCGACTACCCAGCGAACCCAGATGCCTGGTGTTACCTCGCCAGATGGGCTCTACTACTACCGGTATTATGTGGTAGATATGGTAGGTAATAAGGGTGAAGTCAAATCAAATTCGACCGTGGTTCATCCTGGAACACCCCCCAGCGTAATCAGCCTGAGTGTGGATGCTGATAATGGAGACAACCTCTACGGTCGTTATCGGGAGTATACCTTTACGGCTAAGGCCACTGATCTTGATGGCTTCGGCGATATAGACCAGTTATGGCTGAAGATAGAACATGATGGTTCGGAGGTAGTCGGTCTCCACTATGACAACGATAGCGGTGTGACAATAGACACTGGATCCGCCTACGTCATTGGAGGCACTCACACCAATTCCGGAGCAGATACCCAGCTTACGGTCAACTTTAAGCTGACCATTGACTGGGATTATCCTGATAGCGAGAATGTTGAGATTTACCTGAAGGCTGTTGACGAGAGCGCTTACAGTAGTGGCTGGAAACTCTTTATTGACGACCTTGATATCGAGACGGATGTGGAAGTTGATATTGCTGACTGGCAGTTTGAGGATAAGACCAGAAATCCTTCTCTTGCAGCTTCCCTGTCCTATCGAGTAGAATATGTGGGCAGTGAGACCCTGGTTCCTGACGCTCAAATCACCAGCGTCGATGCCTTCCGGGATGCAACCACGGATGAGGACAAGACTCCAACAGCCGGCACAACTGCCTCTGGCACCCTGGAAATAACGGCCGAACCTATCTCAGGAACCCATACCTACAGTCCACGGGTTGTCTTAGCCAACGCCGGGGGCACATATTATCTGGACGAAGTCAATGCCCTCCTTTACGTCAACCAGGTGGAAATTACGGCTATTACTATTGATAACGAGAAATACATCGGTGGCCAAACCTATTGGACTTCTCGTAATGAGACTATGGGGATAACGGTAACCGCTGCCTGGGAAGACCCCTCCCAGCCCGGATGCGGCAGTTACTCCGGAGAAGTGCAATTGAACAATAGTCTGGGCACGACCTCTTCTCTGGGTAAGGAGGTAACCAAAAATCCGGTTAACGCCGTCGAGTTACTGGAAGATATAAGTGTTACAGCTATCGTAGGAGCCAACAATTATGGGAGCAGCTTCTCCCTCAGTGGGACAAATACTACTCAAGATATGGGTTGGGATGATGTTAAGCCGGTAATTACCAGCGGCACCTGGAGTGAGTTAAGCGATTATCTCCATGTGGCCGGCGGTATCCTCTATTTCTCGGATGAGATGGGGACGGCTGCTCAGTCGGCTGCCTTGAGTGGCACGGCTTCTGATACCGGCTCAGGCCTGGCTAAAGCCGGCTTCTCCAATGAGCCTACCTTCTCCCAGAATCCTGCGGATGATAATTCACCGGATACCTGGACAGGCAACTATGGCCTTAGTTCTTCGGCCACTGATGCCAACAGTCCGGTAGTAGTCACCCTGTATGACAACGTGGGTAATGCCATTACCCAACAATTTACTTATGTAGAAGATACTACTCCGCCTACTGGTTACTTGTCTGATGCGCCGGATACCAATGACGGCACCAGTTATACGGTGGCTGTTTCCGGGGCTTCAGATGGAGGAAGCGGAGTAGGGGAAACCTTCCTGGACGTCTTTACTTCCGATACAGGAACTCCAACCGCCCAAAGGACTTCAATGTCGGGCACCACCTGGCCTGATGGGATTTACTACTACCGGTATTATGTGGAAGATAAGGTCGGGAATAAGGGTGAAATTAAGTCGGATTCGACTGAGGCGCATCCTGAGAGAAGGCCTACGGTGACAGACCTGGAAGTCGACGCCGATGATGGGAATAACCTTTACGCTCGTTATCGGAAGTATACCTTTACGGCCAAGGCCAATGACATTGATGGATTCAACGATATCGCCCAGTTGTGGTTGAAGATAGATCAGGCTGGTTCGGAGGTAGTTAGCCTCCACTATGACAAAGATAGCGGGCTGAGAGTAGACACCGGCTCTGCCTACGTCATTGATGTGAGCCATACCTCTTCAGGCGTAGATACTGAACTCACGGTAGACTTTAATTTGACCATTGACTGGGATTATCCGGGCACTGACAATGCCAGGGTCTGGATCAAGGCTATTGACGAGGGTGATTCCAGCAGTGGCTGGGGACGCTTTATTGACAGTCTGGATATTGTGACCAGGGTCGAGATTGATATTGCTGACTGGCAGTTTGTGGATAATACCAGAAATCCTTCTGATACAGCTTCTCTGCTCTATCGGGTGGAATATGTAAGCAGCGAAATTATGGTTCCTGATGTTGAAATTACCAGCGTTGATGCCTTCCGGGATGAAATCCCGGATGAGGACGAGACCCCAACAGCGGGCACAACTGCCTCCGGCACCCTGGGAATAACAGCCAAACCTGTCTCAGGAAGCCATACCTACAGTCCACGGGTAGTCTTAAAGAACGAGGGGGGGACATATTATCCGGACGAAATTAATGCTATACTCTATGTCAACCAGGTTGAGATTACAGCCATTACTATTGGAAATGAGAAATACAGCGATGGAGAAACGTATTGGACCTCGAGCGGAGAAACCCTGGGAGTGACGGTTACCGCAGGCTGGGAAGACCCCTCCCAGCCTGGATGCGGCAACTACGCGGGAGAGGTGCAACTGAATAATAGCCTGGGCACAACCTCTTCTCTGGGTAAGGAGGTAACCAAAAATCCGGTTAACGCCGTCGAGTTACTGGAAGATATAAGTGTTACAGCTATCGTAGGAACCAACAATTATGGGAGCAGCTTCTCCCTCAGTGGGACAAATACTACTCAAGATATGGGTTGGGATGATGTTAAGCCGGTAATTACCAGCGGCTTCTGGAGTGAGTCGAGTAATTATCTCTACGTAGATGGGGCCGGTAAGCTCTGGTTTTCGAGTCTGATGCCGGACACACCCGCGGCCACCTTAAGCGGGACTGCCTTTGATACCGGCTCCGGCGTAGAAAAGGCTATCTTCTCTTCTGAAAGCACGCTGGCTTCTTCACCGGCTGATGATTTGACTCCGGCCAACTGGCTCGGGGACTACGGCATAAGCGCGGCCAGTTCCACTGGTGATGGTCAGGTAGTGGTCACCCTTTATGACCGGGTTGGCAATCTATCTACGGCGAATTATTTATATGAATTAGATACGACCGCCCCTGGTATTAATGTCACTAAGGCCAGTGACGGCACCAGTGAGGCAACTATATTAGACGGGACGGAATTACTGGGTGATCTGGATGCCACCATCGAGGTCGAAATCACTGATGCCACTTCCTGTCCAGCAGTAGTAACCCTTTATTACACTACCGATGGTTCAGACCCGGATACCACCTCAGTTTCCACTCCGATGACCACCACAGATATTACCTCTTCCTATACCTTTGAGGGGGTTATTCCTGCTTCGACGATAGGGGATGGGGATGTGGTTAAGTTCATTATTCAGGCTGCGGATAAAGCCGGTAATTCATATTTAACCCCAACTTTTTATAGCTACAAAGTAGAAGCCGGGCTGCCAGGCTTTGGGGTTTCCTGCTTCCTTGATGCAGGGAGGAGTCAAGGCTTGCCTGTAGGCAAGAGCGGCTATCCTGTTACTAAGGCCCAGGATATCTATATCGTAATTGAGGCCAGTGAGCCTTTGATGATAATCCCTACGGTGAGCATTGACGCGCCAGGAACAACTAACGACAAGACCGGCCTGGCCACTACCCTGATAGCCGGTTCTGATACCCTCTTTATCACCGGGGCCATCACCATAAGCGGTGCCTTGGATGGAAATGCCCAGATAAGGGTTACCGGCACAGACCTGGAAGGAAATACAGCCATCAATGCTACCCCTAATTCAGGCCCTGTTCTGGAACTTGATTTTACTCCACCTGCAGCCTATATCGAAGCAATTAGCGAGGCAAGTGCTTATTTGACTTCACCCGAGCCATCCCTGCTTTATTTCAAAAATGATCAACCCGGGACAAATCAGTTTACCCTGATGATAGAGGCCTCTGATGAAGGAAGCGGACTCTTACGGGCTGAGGGGTCGACCCTCTTTGGAGCCTCCCCCGTTGATGAGACTGAAAATGATGGTTCTAATTCCAACCGGGAATATGAGCTTTCCTATACTATTAATCAAGACGATATGGCCGGAACCGTGACAGCAACTGTTATCGACATCGCCGGCAACCGCACCACAGCCGGCTTGACGGCTATCCGGGATGTCACCCCCCCTCAAATACAGGTTAATAGCGCTACGGATGGGGTGCAAACTGTTACTAATTTCGATGGCTCAGGCCAACTCAAAGACCTTGATGCCTCTATTGAGATTGAGCTTGTTGAGCAAGGATCGGGCCCGGATTGGGTAAGACTCTTCTACACTACTGATGGTTCTCCTCCAACCAGGTGGAGTTCTTCGGTTGATATGACTACCAGTAATTCAACCTCACCTTATACCTATCATGGTATTATCCCCAGGACAGCCATTAAAGACGGGGATACAGTTAAGTTCATCCTTGAGGCGGCAGATAAGACAAGTAATGACACCTCCAGCCTCCCAATAATATATTCTTATCAAATTGAGGCTGGATTGCCGACTTTTGAGGTATCATATTTCACAGATTCTACTCTCGTCACACCGTTGCCCCTTTCTCAAATGGCAATACCAACCACGAAACTCCAGACTATCTATCTCAGGATCCAGTCAAATGAAGACCTGTTGGCTCCTCCGACTTTTACCATTAATGCCCCGGAGACAGCTAATGACCTGGCCGATCAAGCCACCAGCTCAGTAGATGGATCAAGCGCTGTCTTTGTCTCAGGGCCGGTTGACATTGCGGCAGATCAGGATGGTTTAGCTGCTGTCTTCATTACCGGAACAGATACCGAGGGCAATACTGCTTTGAATGCCATTCCGACTGAGGGGAAGTACCTGCTTATCGACACGGTTGCCCCGGATTTGGATATAGAAGACATCTTAGAGGAAAGTCCCTATATTGCTGTCCAGGATCATACCCTCTACTTCAAGAACGATATGACCGAAGGCTATTGCTTCACCCTTAAAATTGAGGCCACTGATACCGGAAGTGGAGTGAAAACTATCGCCGGCTCTTCTCTGTTTGGAGATACACCTGGCGGTTTGGCCGGGCTTCGTTATTGCATTGATCCTGGTGAAGTGGGTGGCGAGATTATGATTATGGTTTCTGATATGGCTGGAAATACAGTCTTTGACACCATTAGTGCGGTCGTTGATAATTCCCCGCCTGAGCTTACCGTAACTATGGTTACTGCTGGTGCCGATACAATAACGATATTAGATGGGTCTTCTACCTTGAGGGACTTGAATGCTGCGGTCTATGTGGAAGCAGTTGATACTATCGCCAGGCCGGCCAGGTTAACCCTTTTCTATACGACAGACGGGACACCACCCGATACAGTCTCGGCTTCTTCCTCTATGACCACAAGGGATAAGACTTCACCTTATATTTATATTGGCTTCATTCCTGCCTCTATTATGCGTGATGAGGATGTGGTGAGTTTCATGATTTATGCTGAAGATAAGATTGGTAATCAGGTCTTTAGCGGGATAAAATCCTATCGCATTGACGACAGGCCTCCGTCCTTTGAGGTCACGGCCTGGCTTGATCCGGGCTGCACTCAGAGCCAGTTACCGATATCTAGAGGGGGATTTCCTACTACCAGAGAGGGGATTATTTATCTTAGAGTTGAGGCCTCCGAGGTCCTGGCTGCTTCACCTACCATTAACCTTGATGCCCCGGGCACAGGAAATGATCACTTCGGGATAACCACCGCCTGGCTGGAAGGTAATATCTATCTGTCCGGGCCTATAACCATCCAGGTTCAATCTCCCGCAGGTTTGGAACTTGCGGGAGGTTATGTCCTCAGCGAAGGTGAGGCTGAAGTTAGAGTAAGCGGGACTGATGAGCAGGGCAATAGAGTAGAAATGGCCGGGCCAGCCCGGGGGGGGATTATCCTGCTTGATTTTACTCCACCGTTGATCAGTATTAGTGAGGTCGAGGAAAATAGCGAGTATCTCTTTGCCGACTCTCTTGAGCGGCTGTGGTTTAATAACTCCACGCGTGACGCTGGACCATTCACCCTGTTGGTAGAACTCATTGATACCGGGAGCGGGCCGGATAAGGTCTTTGGTTCATCCCTCTTCGGAGATCAACCCGAGGATGAGACACCGGACTACAAGCTTACCTACACCATTGATCAGGGAGAAACCGGAGCCGAGCCGGCCTGGCGGGCCGAGCCGGCCTGGCGGGGGATTATTACCATTACCGGGCTTGATATAGCGGGTAATGAGGCCCGGATTGTTTTTGAGACAGCTCTTGATCTCACTCCCCCCGCGGCCCAGGTTACTTCGGCCACGGATTCCTTAGATACGATCACTATCTTTGATGGTTCTCTTGCCTTGCACGACCTGCCTGCAACGATAAGCGTGGAGGTAAATGATACGCTTTCCAAACCGGCCCGGGTATTAATTTATCTGACTACCGATGGTACAAGACCGACGATGGATGATGTCCGGATACAGTTAGCGAGCAATGATACTACTTCTCCTTACACCTACTCCGGAACTATCAGGCCTTCCCTGATCAGACACGGGGATACGGTCAGTCTACTCGTTGTGGCTACGGATCAGGTTGGAAATCAGGGGAGGAGTGAGGTGGCTGTCTATCCAGTGGATGACGGGGCTATCTCTGTGGTTGAGGTAACGGATTTTCTCTATTTCGCCAGAAACCTGGATGGTTTCGATACCCTGACCGATTCCAATACCAGGATTCGGATTGTGGTCAGGACTACTACTCCGCCGGAAGAGGTGATACTTTATTACACGACGGATGGATTTGAGCCGGATACAAGCAGTCCTTTCATAGAGATGACACTGGCTTCTTCTTCACCCCATGGTTCTCCGGCCCGGGCGCCAATGGCCCGTGCGTCGGAAGACAGAGAGATTGAATATCCCTACGAGGTTATTATTCCGGCTGAAGAGCTGGAAGGTGGGAATGTGGTCAGTTTCATTGTGGTGGCTAAGACAGCCGAAGGTAGGGAATTAGCTTTACCCAAACCAGCGGTTTATTATGTTGAGAAAAGCCCACCAGTCTTTGTGGTTAGCTACTGGCTGGATCAGGATCAGACCAATCCGCTTCCGTTAACCCCGTTTGGTTTCCCAGTAAGCCGGGCACAGGAGATATTCGTGGTGATCAAGGCTGGGAAATCTTTAGCCGGGACTCCGACCTTTGATTTAGATGCCCCGGGAACAGCCAATGACTATCTGAATATGACCACGACGCTTATTTTTGGCCAACGATATATTTCAGAAGGGATTACTATTTTGGAAGGTGAAGACGGTCAGGCTAAAGTTAGAGTCAGTGGGACGGATCTGAAGGGAAATGAGGCCAGGGATGCAGTCCCGGCGAAGGGGGAAATCCTTCTGATCGATACTATTTCGCCAGAGCTTATTCTGAAACCAATAGTAGAAGATCATCCTAATCTCTATTCACCCAATCCGACTACCCTCTATTTCAAAAACGACCTGAAAGGGCTTTCGGCTGCCTTTACGGTGAAAGTAGAGGCGGTAGAGACGGGATCGGGCGTAGCTAAGGTGGCTGGTTCTCCTCTCTTTGGTGATGCCCCGGTTGATTTAGAAGCAACTGGAGCCGGTGATTACGAGTTGAGTTACACGGTAAATCAGGCTGAGGCCGGCGGGATAATTACGGTCAAAATTGAGGATTGGGCCGGGAATAGCTCTGAAGCTAAAATCACCTGTATCCTCGATAATATTCCACCTCTACCGATTACTGATCTTACTATCAATGATGGGGCGGCTTACTCCAATAGTCTGGAAGTGACCCTGAATTGGACCTCCCAGCCGGATACTGGCAGTGGGCTGGTTTCTGACCAGGTCAAATATGAACTCGATCCTGCCTGGACTGATCTTGAGTCCGGTGCGAGCTATAAAGGAGCAGAAGATGAGTCGGCTGTCTTCTACATACGGGGAATAGACCGGGTAGGAAATGCCTCTATTTCGGCTCAGGCCGTAATCAGGATCGATCTTACCCCGCCGAGGCTTGTCTCAGCCATGTATCTTGATGCGGATGCTAATGGGGTGGATGAGGGAGACAGCATCAGCCTTATCTTTAGCGAATCTATTGAGTTTACTGAGATTGATCCAATGGTCTTTTTGTTGCCGGTAACGGGTGACTCTTTTGGTCAAGGGGCCATTGTTCTGGCCGGCCTGAGCGCTAATTCCGAGATTATTATCCGACTGGGAAGCTCGCCTCGATTGACGGTTAAGGGATTCTATCAGCCGGAGGCGATTTCAGAAGGTAGTCCTTCCGGCATAGACATTGTTTCGGGGCAGGATCAAATCAGGGATCAGGCAGGGCATCCGGCCCAGCCTTTTGCCGTAGATATTGGCTTCCTTGACCGGATACCGCCGGTTATTGAGGAGATAAATCCGGGAGACGGAGAGGTTGTAGTTGGTTTAACCAGGCTTACGGCCTGGCTGCGGGATGTCGGCGGCACAGCTAACTCAGGGATAGCGCCCGCTTCCATTAAGGTTATGCTTGATGGCAACATCGTAGCCCGGATTGCCTTTGATCCGGCTGTTTCCCAGAGCGAATTTGATACTCCTAACTTAGTTGTCCTTTTCGATACCGCTCCATCTGTGGGGGAACATCAACTGACCATTAATGTATCCGATAACCAGGGAAATCAGGCTGAAACCGCTGTAATTAATCTGATTGTGGCGGAATCACCCGGCGATATCATTGATTTTGTCAATTACCCCAATCCATTCTCAGCAGATGAGGAGACAAGATTTTGGTATATCCTGGAAGAATCCAGTAAGGTGACCATTAATATCTACGATATTACCGGTCAATTAGTCAGGAGGGTGTTAGACGAAGTGGAGAGGAAAAAAGGCGCTCACTGGGATGACTCCTGGGACGGCTATGCCCAAAATGGTGATCTGCTGGCTAACGGGGTTTACTTTGGCGAGCTGGTGGCTAAGGGGTTGGAGTCGGGGAAAGAGATACATCGGGTGACGAAGATAGTTATCTTTACCCGGTAATTACTTTGACAATGTTACATTAGGATTTTTTTGACAGGATAAACAGGATGA
>JASEGY010000320.1 GCA_030019105.1 bacterium
ATAACCCTCAGAAAATGCTTCGGCCGTATGTTTCTCCAGGGATGACTGTCCTCGACATCGGCTGTGGCATGGGGTTCTTCTCCATTGGCATGGCTCGGTTAGTCGGCCACGATGGCCTCGTTATCTCTGTCGATCTCCAACAGGAGATGCTGGATGTTCTCAGGAAACGTGCGGCGCGAACCGGTGTGGCAGATCGCATCCAAACTCACCGTTGTACTCCTGACGATCTTGGTGTAACAACCAAAGTTGATTTTATTCTCGCCTTCTGGATGGCCCACGAAGTCCCTGACCGCACAGGATTCTTTCAGCAACTGAGCTCGCTCCTCCACGCCGACGGCCACTTCCTTGTTGTGGAGCCGAAGATGCATGTTTCTTCGGAGGAATTCCAGCAGACTCTGAAGCTGGCTAAGGCCGCAGGTTGGAAGTATGCTGGAGATGCTCACATTCGACTGAGCAGGTCAGCGGTTCTTTGCGTTGCTGCTCCAGAGGGCGCCCTGTAACACCTTTTTGCCGGAGTCTGAGAGTTGAAGCTTACTCCCTGACCATGGCCGTGCTACATTTAGGGCAGTTTATCTGTGTACAGGGAACTCCTCTTTGATGGGACAACTTTGTCCCACAGGAGGGGCAAACACAATTTCCTCCAGCCCCCAATCCCTGACCACCCATTCGGCCTTGTCCGCTACCCATTCCTTGTCCGCCGCCGCGACCCATTCCGCCTCCACGGCCTGTCCCTGGGCCTTGACCTCCCGGTCCTGTTCCATCTCCTCTGGGCATTTTACTCGCCTCCTTTCTGTTTGGTAATTGGTTAACTGGTAACTGGTAACTGGTGAATGGGTAATTAGTGCCTATCCTAAAACCGGGGCGATAGAAACCAGGTTTCTTTAAGAAACCTGGTTTCTGGTCACACGGGAGAGGTTTTAGGATAGGCTCTTACCAACCGCCGATCACCAGTCACTAGTCACCAATCACCAATCACCAGTCACCAATTACTCAGACATTGATATGGCCTCATTGGGGCATTCATCAACACAAGTTCCGCAGTCCACGCATTCCTCTTCGCTTATTACAGCCACCTCATTTTCCACCTTGATTGCGTCTGTGGGGCATGCTTCCACACAACTCCCGCAACCATCACATTTTTCCTTATCAACTATTGCTGCCATTTGTTTCTCCTCCTTTCTATTTATCAGTTAAGCTCCGCAGCAACTCCTGGGATCACTACAGGGATTGGTTAAGCCACAACAAGTGCCTGAATCCCCTGGATTACTACTTCCACCCATTATTGGACGAGCTGGGGTGGAAAGAAGCCTGGTCAGCTCTTTGCTTCCACAACGCTTACACTCAAGAGCTTCATTTATCCCCTGGAGAAGTTCGAATTTCTCGTTGCAGCTTTCACATTTGTACTCGTAGATAGGCATGAGTTTATCACCTCCTATTTTTCCATCTTGATCGCCCCTTGAGGGCAAGCATTAAGACAAATCCCACAGCCAACACATTTGTCTGAATCAATTACAGCGATTGGGGTCTTGCCTTTACCTTCCCGGCTCAATTCATTAATCCGCCTGCTGACCGTGTCCATCTGCTGCTGGATGGCCATAGCTTGCTGCCTCAGCGTATCTATTTCCTGATTTGGAGGCATTTGCTGAGACCTCTGCATAGATTGGTTCTGAGGCTGAGGCGGTGTCCGGCCGGTAAACATTCCTTTACCCATTCCACGACCTGAGCCCATCCCGCGGCCGCCTCCCATTCCGCGGCCTCTACCCATTCCACGACTTGTTCCTGGGCCGTCTCCCCCGGCTGGCCCTGTTCCATCTCCCCATGGCATATTTATCACACCTCCCTTATTCGATTTCGGATTTCGGATTGGAAAAAATCAAGCTGTGCAATTGACATCTACCAACAATTTAATCACCACGGAGACACGGAGACACGGAGAAAAATCAGGAAATAAGTCTATTGACTGCTCATCAGTTAGTCCTTCAATTTAGAAAAAAGCAAGTAATTACAAGGTGTAGATACTCTTATTTAATAGCACACGGATGACACGGATTTAACAGATTTGCACTGATCTTATCTGTATTAATCCGTAGTATCCGTGTTATCCGTGTTCTATTCTTCTAAAATTATTTCTCCGTGCCTCCGTGTCTCCGTGGTGAATTTCTGATTGCACAGGTTGAAAGAAATCAGGTATCCTCGATCACCATCCCTGCTTTTATCGGGACAAAGTTTTCCTGATACTCTTCTTGAAACAATTCCTCGGCGTCTTTACCACTGCAATGAGTAGGTGCGGCCCGGGCTACTTTAAACTGCCGAAATTTGCCTACAATTAAGCTAATAAGCCGCCTCTCTTTTCCCATTAGATGGAAGCCCCCCATGACTAACCGGATATTCTCATCCAGATTCTCCTTTACCTTTTCCAAAATAGTAATTATTCCTGGATGGGCACAGCCCGTAAGGATTACGAGGCCCCTTTCGGCTTTAATCACTAAAGACTGCTCAGCCATATACTTGCCCGCATAGACCCCGGCAATCTCGCCGGTGGTGTAAATATCTTCGGCTATCTGAGTAAAGCGGCTGGCTTCAATCAGCTCTGCTCCAGCGGACCTGACCTTTTCCTTGAACTCTGAGCTAAAGTTGGGACAGGCATAGACCTTTATCTCCCGATTTTGTTCTAAGAGAGACCACAATCCGCCGGTATGGTCCCAGTGGTCGTGGGATAGAACTACTGCCTTTATATTCCCGGCCGGGACATCCATAAGCTGCATGTTATTAAGCAGGACATTCCCCTTTTCTCCGGTGTCAAACAGCACCTTCTTCCCGGCCAGAAAAGAGACACCCCAACCGATAGAAAACCTTTTGTCTACGGCATTGCTATCCGCCAGCACCTTGATTTGCATTTAGCTGCCCCCTTAATGGTCGCACACATTCCTCCCTGTTTCAAGTGTTCCATTCAGGTAGGCAGTGACAACCTCTTCCGGGGTATGGCCCGGGGCTCCAATTACCACATGAACCCCGTGCTGCTCGAACAGATTCTGGGCCCGGCTGCCCATCCCACCGGCAATAATAATATTTGCCCCCTGCTCATGCAGCCATTTGGGAAGAACACCCGGGGCATGCGGTGGGGGCGTAAGCATCTGTTTTCCTTTAACCTGACTATCCTCTACATCAAATAAGGCAAATTCCTCTGAATGCCCAAAGTGCATACAGAGTTGTCCGCCTGCAACCGGCATAGCAATTCTTATTTTACCATCCTCCTTATTTTTAGGGACTGGGGATTGGGAACTGGCGACTGGGGATTGGTCACCGGCAACCTCGCCTTTTTTCCCATCCATCTCAAGTAGGGGCACGATTACCCGGCCAAAGGCCTTAGCCGTTTCGGTGCGGGCGTAGTGGTAGACATAAGGCTTGCCGTCATCGCAAGATTCCACAATCTGCGGGTCAAGGGGTATCCGTCCTAAGAAGCGTATACCAAAGGCCTTAGCCAGCTCCTCTCCACCACCTGATTTAAATATATCCACCTGTTTGCCGCATTCCGGGCAGACAAAGCCGCTCATATTCTCCAGAATACCCAGGACAGGCAGGTTGAGTACATGACAGAAATTAATCGATCTCTTTACATCTGAGATAGAGACCTTTTGCGGGGTGGTGACAATAATTGATCCATCTGTGTCTTCAATCAGTTGGCAGACGGACAATGGTTCATCCCCTGTGCCTGGCGGGGAGTCAATGATCAGATAGTCAAGCTCCCCCCACTCGACGTCCTTGAGAAACTGTTTAATGGCCCCCATCTTTAACGGCCCCCGCCAGATGACCGCCTGGGCGTCACTTTGCAGGAAAAAAGCAATGGAGATAACCTTTATATTGTCTCCGATCGTAACCGGATAAATAGCATCCGCTCCGCCAGGCCGGCTCGGCCCAGTCCTTATCGATGATTTATCCAACTTGAGCATGGTCGGAATACTGGGTCCGTGGATGTCTACATCCAGTAGCCCGACCTTTTTCCCGGCCAGGCCGAGAGATACGGCTAAGTTAACCGCCACCGTGCTCTTGCCTACGCCCCCTTTGCCGCTCAAGACCATTATCTTATGCTTTATCTGACCCATCCGGTAGGCAAGCACCTGGCGTTCCTGAAACTCTTCCATGCTTTCGTCAGGCCTTTTGGTTTGAGTCGAACAGCTATCGCTTGAACAGCTCGAACATGATTTAGCTTCTGACATCGTAACCTCCTTCTGATTCTGACTTCTGAAGCCTTGTTCATCATTTCGGTCACTCTAAGACAGTCCACGGTTCACAGCCCAATAGCCTGTGAGTTTGCTTTCTATGGACTGTGTGGACTGTATTGATTGTGGACTCTATCCCGACCGGCCCAAACGATGAACAAGGCCACTTCTAACTTCTGAATTCTGCATTCTGAATTCTTATGTGTAATCCTCAGTAATATTTCTGCCTATATTGGGGAAAATTCAAAAGAATATTTTGGCCAATATCGGG
>JASEGY010000321.1 GCA_030019105.1 bacterium
AAGTTAATGATAATTTTTAGCCGCAAGCTTTCACAGTAAGGTGAACCATCCCAAATTATCTGATATTTTATCAGGTTGACGAAGCTGATAACGGGCCTTGTCCATCGTTTGGGCCATTTGAAAAATAGGAAGTAAGAAATGGGAAATAGGAAGTAACTGAAGTAAATCAAGATACTTCCCATTTCCTAATTTCCCATTTCCTATTTTCGACTTGAGTGGCCGAAACGATGGACAAGGCCTGATAACGAGATTACGATATTGAGAATATTGGGGATGGTTCACCTTACTGTGAAAGCTTGCGGCTAAAAAACTTTCTGGAGTTAATCCTTTAGGATTTCATTATGAAAGGCTAAAGCCTAAACTCCAGAAAAAAACGCAAGATTTCACAAGAAAATGGGCGATTTGAACCGTCCCGAATATTGCATGGTTCAAGAAAATATCAGGACTTGTTAAAATGAAGGCCGGGGAAAAGAATTGGCGACCCGAAAGATGTAAGCAGCTCAGCCGCCCCTGAGTCGAGAAGTTGATGAGCTAAACTGCGGCCTATCTCCTCTGCCGCCTCTGCCTGTCCTTCCAATTTGGCTCTGATTATTCTTTCCCCATTCGTCGAGGCAACAAGGCCTTCTAAAGAAAGCTCCCTCTTCGGTATAGACTCGAAACTGGCCAGCGCCCCGATAGGCACCTGACATCCCCCACCCAGCTCTTTAAGAAATGCCCTCTCCGCCAGAACAGACAGGTAAGTTGGAAGATGATTGAGCTTTGATATAATCTCCCGGCTTTCTGTATCCTCCTCCCTGATTTCTAAGATCAATGCCCCTTGTCCGGCAGCCGGAAGCATTAGCCCGGGAGGAAGAAATTGACTTATTACTTCTGACTGGCCAAAGCGAATGAGACCGGCCGCAGCCACAACAATAGCGGCAAGTTCTCCTTCCTCTAATTTTCTGAGCCTCGTATCTAAGTTGCCCCTCAAATCAATTACCTCAAGGTCAGGCCGGGCCGCTAAAACCTGGGCCTTTCTTCTTAACGAACCGGTGCCTATCCCGCCCCCTGCGGGGAGATCAAAAAGCCTTTTATTTCCTTTAGATATCAAGACATCTCTCGGGTCAACCCTTTCGGTTATGGCCCCAATAATAAGCCCTGGCGGGCCGAGCCGGCCTGGCGGGCCGAGCCGGCCTGGCGGAAGTTCAGTGGGCATATCTTTGGCTGAATGGACGGCCAGATCGATTTCTCCCCTTAAAAGGGCCTCTTCAATCTCTTTAACGAAAAGCCCTTTGCCACCAATCTGAGCCAGGGGAGTCCCGGTTATTACATCCCCTGAGGTTCGTATCTGTCTAATGGATATCTCTATCTCAGGATTGATCTGTTTGAGGTTAGCCACGACATCTTCCGTCTGAATAAGGGCTAATCGGCTTCCCCTGGTTCCAATAGTTATTTTCACCTAAAAATACCTCGTTCAAAGAATGATTGCAGGTTTTGGCATGGTTCAAACTTACTCTATTTTGGGTAACAGTTTCATCTGACGGTAGTGTAGGGCTTTATGCCCGTAAGTCACACGCCCATAAAGGGCTACACTACGCCCTAATCATCCAGCCCGAGGAGAAAAGTGTTACCCTGCTTTGAACCATGCCCAGGTTTTTAATTATAGCTTACAGGAATGGGTGCGTCAAGTAAAAAGTTGAAGAAAGAGGAAAATCTGGCATGGAGAGCATTCGCGATTTGTGGAAACTGTCCCCTTCCTTCTTCGACCAACAGACTGGTGGCAGACTCCCTGGAGGGGGAGTGGAACGAGAAGTTGCACAGCCTATTCTAAGTATACATTTAAAATAGCTTGACTTTTTTAAATGTATATTGTATATTGTAAGTATGATTGAAAGAGCTCTGTACAATATAGCATTTTCAGAAGAGTGGGGCCGACAGATGAGATTCATTACAGGACCCCGCCAGTCAGGTAAAACTACTCTTGCCAGGCTAAAATTAAAGAAGGAGAATACAGAAGAGCTGTATTACCTTTGGGACTTGAGATCTGTTCGAAACAGATACAAAGAAAATGAGCTATTTTTTACAGCAGATAAGCTTTCTTCTGAACATAAGCTGTGGGTCTGTTTTGATGAAATCCATAAGATGCCTAAATGGAAAAACATAGTAAAGGGCATCTACGATTCCTCGCATCAAGAGTATAACTTTATAGTTACCGGCTCAGCAAAATTCGGTGCAGCAAAACGGGTTGGAGACAGTCTCGCTGGAAGATACTTTACATTTCACCTCTTTCCTTTATCTCTTGGGGAACTAATCAACGCCAATTCTTTTTCCTCACCTCCAGCAGCAGCAGCATCAGCCAAAGATTTTATTAGAGAGAAGATAGACGCTAATGTCAAATCCGACGGGGAGTTATCGCTGCTTCTTGAATACAGTGGTTTTCCAGAGCCATTTATTAGAGGCTCAAAGAGGTTTCAGGCTAAATGGAGCCAGGATTATTTGGATACAGTCATAAAAGAAGATATTGGCGCCCTTACGAGAATCATTGACAAAGAGCATCTATACGATCTATATAACCCATTATTCGCTTAATTTTTTTAAACAATCTTAATTATGAAATAGTATAAAATGGTATAGCAAAAGCTGAGGTTGTCATATAAAATTACCGAAAGCTGAAAGCGCCACCGGGAACTAAATCACTCAGGCTACATAAAATAGTATAGCTGGAATTAAAATTGTTATATAACGTTACCGAAAGGTGGGATATAAGTTATTGCCGGAGATGATTGCAAGCCCAATATCCGAATCATCTTTAGCCTCCCACATTGAAGTTAGCTCACCCACGATAAAGAATTATTTAAAAAGACTGGAAGATTTTTACCTTGCCTTTAGAATATATCCTTATTCTAAGAATATAAAACGCTCATTGCTAAAGGCGTCTAAATGTTACCTCTATGATTGGACGCAGATTAAAGATCCTGGAAAAAGGTTTGAAAATTATGTGGCCGTTGAGTTAAAAATACAAATGAGTCTCTGGATGGATGCAGGAGAAGATAGATATTCTCTCTTTTATGTTAGAAATAAATAGAAGCAAGAGACAGATTTTCTAATTACTAAGAATGAGAAGCCCTGGCTCTTAATTGAGACAAAGTATTCTGATTCGCCTATCTTCAGACCTCGTGCTTTCATATCTGGAATAAGGGCAATTTCTGGACAGTCTTGATTGACAATAAGCAAGCATAGTATGCAAATTGATAATAAAGTAGTCTGATGATTAGAGATTGACGGATGCGACTGTCCAATTATTGCACAACTGCCTGTGGCCAAAAGGCTTATTGTCGATTTGGCGAGGGCAAAGCACGAGGTCTGATCTTGCGGCATCATTTTGAAATTCAGGAGGCGCTAAATGTACCTTTAGTTCAGTTGTGCAGAGAGGAGAAGGTTTGCATGCTGCAAAGAAAAGATGCTTATAGAATCTCTGCTTCTCGTTTTTTATCTTGAGATACAGGAAAGCTCGGAACTATGCGACAGGGATTATAAGGATGCTCGTAATAGGCTGGGGAGTTATTTCCCATTTGTAACTACTCAGCCACCAGATATTGATTTTTGAAACTTACAGAACACAATATATTGTGGTTTGTCTACTTTTATAGGTTACATAGAAAGCCATTCTTTAGGAATTTTAGCTAACTTTTAAACATCTGACCACAATATGTTGTGGTTTTAACAGTTAAGACTACTATATAGAGGCTGAGTAGTTACTCCCATTTTACAATAATCGACGGTATCATCAATCGTTGGGATATAAAACCCCTTCCGAAATACATTTAGGTAAGGTGCAGTATAGGAACTAAACTTATCAACAACTTATCAACAACTTGCTAACAATGCTCCTTAGGGAAGAGGAGAGTATGCACAGTAATTACAGTGGGTTGGGGAGTTATTCACAATCTGGGGGAGTTATTAGTCTCCCCCCCCCGGACCCCCCCCTCATATTATTATTACTATTACTATGCATCTTAAAAAAGGTAAAAATTGGTCTTGACAAACCCGTCCACCTTAGGGTCATGAAAAGTTCCGGCTGCTTTAGAGACACCATAAAGGGTGACCGCTCCAGCCAGGCCGAAGGCAGTCAGCCCTGCCCCTACCTTGCCCAGTTTGGCAAATCTCATCTGAAGCCGGGCCGTCTTCTCGGTGGTTTCGTCGACACTTTCTCCGAGATTATTTATTGTCCGCTCAGCCCTTTTGATCTCTGCCGTGGCCTGATCTTTCCATCTCAGGAGGACTCCCAATTGGCCCTTCGTATCACTCTTCTTTCATTTTCCCTTGACTTCTTTGTTGAAACAGTGTTATAATTCCGGACAGTAAGGATGGTTTTGAAAATGGAGGAGTCTTTTGTGCTTTTGCGTGAGATTTCTTTTTATCCGAGAACCTACCCCTATATATACTATTACCCCGCAACATTTGCGTTGTCCGCGAGAATGTTACGATTGCG
>JASEGY010000322.1 GCA_030019105.1 bacterium
CGCAATCTGCAATCCAAAATTGGTTTGGTTGCGGCCAGAGGCCGCGCTAAGAATAGGAGGACTATTACGTAACTCAGTGATAATCTTCCAGTTCAAATTTACTTTTGCTGCATGCATAACATTCCATCTCCACCAGAAAGCGGGGGAGGGAGGATTTGAACTTCCATGAAGTCAATAAAATTGACAACATCCTACCAATAGGCGCCCCCATATTAAAGTTCAAAGTTCAAAGTTCAAAGTTTAAAGTTCAAAGTTTAAAGTTTAAACTTTAAACTTTAAACTTCCAGCTTATTTCGCAAGAGTTGATTTACTATCCCCGGATTGGCCTGGCCTTTGGAGGCCTTCATTATCTGGCCTACCAGGAAACCGAGTGCCTTTGTTTTACCTGCTCTGTATTCAGCCACCGGTTGGGGATTAGCGGCCAGCACTTCCTCAATAATGCCTGTTAATGCCCCCTCTTCACTGATCTGAACCATCCCTTTTTCTTCCACAATCTTTTCAGGGGATTTGCCCGTGGCAAATATCTCAGTCAGAACTTCTTTGGCTATCTTGCCGCTTATCTTGCCTTCATCAATTAATTTAAGCAGTGAGACCAGAGCAGCCGGGGTGAGCCTGGAATCTTCTATCTGTTGATTATTGGCCGACAGATTTGCTAATACTTCTCCTTTAACCCAATTGCCAACTATTTTGGCCATGGGATAAGATTTGGTGCATTTCTCAAAGAAATCAGCCAGGGCCCTATTTTGGGTCAGAACAGTTACCTCCTCATCCGAAAGGGAATATTCTTGCTTAAATCGCAATTTCTTCGCCTGGGGAAGCTCCGGCATCTTCTGTCTGATCGCCGTTAACCATTCAGGGTCAATCTCCAGCGGAGGCAGGTCCGGCTCAGGGAAATATCTATAATCATGGGCTTCTTCTTTCCCCCGCATCGAATCCGTCCGTTTGGTTCGAGAATCAAACAGCCTTGTTTCCTGAACGATCCGGCCGCCTTCCTCCAGGGTATCT
This sequence comes from bacterium, assembly GCA_030019105.1. Taxonomy (GTDB): domain Bacteria; phylum UBA9089; class JASEGY01; order JASEGY01; family JASEGY01; genus JASEGY01. Next base: position 1,006 of record JASEGY010000322.1, read on the forward strand.
ATCTGGCGTTTAATTTCGTAAGTTAAGGCATCTCTTACCCCCCGGAAAGAATTCATATTCTTCACTTCGGCCTTTGTGCCTAATTCAGTTGTTCCTTTTGGCCTGACCGAGACATTGGCATCGCATCTTAAAGAACCTTCTTCCATATTGCAATCGCTGATCTTAGTGTATTCAAGGATTTGTTTCAGAACAACCAGGTATTCATAAGCCTCTTCCGGCGTCCTCATATCCGGTTCGCTAACGATCTCAATAAGGGGAGTTCCACAACGGTTGTAATCAACAAAACTCTTGTCAGGATCGACAAATTCTTCTGCATGGATCAGCTTGCCGGCATCCTCTTCTATATGAACTCTGGTAATACCGATCTTCCTGCTTTGCCCATTTACCAGGATATCAATATACCCGGACTTAGCTAAGGGCTCATCGTACTGAGATATCTGGTAGGCCTTGGGTAAATCAGGGTAGAAGTAATTTTTTCGGGCAAACCGGTTCAGGGGCAAAACATCACATTGGAGGGCTGTTGCGGCAGTTAAAGCCAGTTTGAGGGCCTCCTGGTTCATGACGGGCAGGACGCCGGGCAGACCCAGGCAAACCGGACAAACCTGGCTGTTAGGCGCGTTGGCAAATTCAGTCCTGCAACCGCAGAAAAGCTTTGATTTGGTAGCCAGTTGGACATGTACTTCTAAACCAATAACAGCTTCGTAAGCCATAGCGCGGCCTCCCGCCGCAACCAAACCAATTGGTAGTCTGGTGTCTGGTGACGGGTGTCTGGTGGTCTGATGGTCTGACGACCACCAGACTACCATTCACCTGAGTATACTCAGCACGGTCATAAATAGTGATTTTGAACAATGAGGCACACGAAAGCTAAAGCAAGCTATATTTCGGATTTTAGGCTTTAGCCTTTCATAATGAAATCCTAAAGGATTAACTCCTGAGTGTGGATAGCGTCACTACCTTTAGCTTTTATGAAAGCTATTGATTTTGAATAGGTTGTAGGTTGCCTGTTTTTTATCTCACGCAAAGCCGCAAAGCTGCTAAGGGCTTCTATTCTTTGCGCCTTTGCGCCTTTGCGAGAGATTATTTATTAGTGTTAACTGGTTTTTGAAGGATGCCTAATAATACTACAAACAACAAGTGATTGTCAAGAAGAATTAGATCAAGCCATATTTCTTCCGTAGGATCCATTCGGTCCCGATCAAGACAAGGAAGAGAAAAAAGGTAAGCCATCTATCCCAGAGTTCGATCTGGTGGGTAGTTACCCTGGTAGAGCCTTTTAACCCGGATAGCTCAGTTAATATCTTTTTTCTATCTTCTGTCCCAAAATAGCTCCCTCCGGTCAGGTTAGAAAGGGAAGAAAGCAAGTGGCGGTTTTGATCAAGTCTCAGGAACTCCACGCCTTTTTCTTCCACGATAAAGCCGGTTTCGGCCTCTCCCAGAACTTGTCCTTGTTTTTCGGCGGTGATCTTGACTTTATACTTGCCGGGTGCAGGCGGGACAACCTGGCTGTTATACCTCCCCAGCCGGCTTCCCTGGCCGCCGGTTAAACCAATTCTTATGGTATCCTGACCTTGAGAGGAAATCTCTCCGGAAATAGTGACCCCTTCGATCGGCCGGTAGTCTTGATCGTAGACAGCAGCAATAATTCCTACCTTTTCTCCTTCCTGGTAAACATCCCGGTCAGTAAAGACATCAATTGGTTTTAAGTCTGCTTTTGTGGAAAGCCATCTTATCGCCTGCCGATAAAAACGAATATATACCTCGTTTGGTTGTTTTTGATCTTTAAGACCATCTGCCCCAGCGGGAAATTCAGCCTCAATATCTTTGTCAATAAAGGGGCCAATATCCCACCGCCAGGTAGAATTGGCTGTTAGGGCCATAACCCTTCCCTGGCCGTATCTCTGGATAGCGGCAAAGGCCTGATTGCCCGGCCTTGAATTGGCCAGAACAATAGCGCCGGGTTTTACTGACCTGGTTTCAGTTATCCCCTCCAGGTAGGGGAGTTCTTCCCAGAGCTGACCATTGATCTCAGGCTCAGGGTCAAGCCTGGTTATCGGATGGTTTCTCCCTTCCAGGGTGAGGCTGATCCTGGTTGGTTCTCTCTGTCTCACCTCGCCCGGCATGATTGGCAGCAGAGGCGCCAATTCTGTTCCAGGTTGTAAGCCGGCTATCCCGGCTAAAAAGAGGAGTCCCCCGCCGTGTTCCGAGACAAATTCAACCACTGCCTCCTGTTGATCCTTAGTTAAATAGCCGGCATCAAGCCCGCCCAGAATGATCAGGTCATAGGCAAAGAGATCACTCCTTTTGGCAGGGAAAGCCGGCTTTTTTTTATCGTCCTGGCAGTAGTAGTCGCCTTCTTTGTTCCTGAGCAGACAGGTGGCTTCTATATCCTTTGTCCGGTCAAAAAACCTCTTGAGGAAGGCATATTCCCATCCCGGCTCACCTTCACAATAAAGCACCCGAATCTTGGACTTAACCACTCGAAGAGAGAAGTTAGCATAATTATTTCCGGCCGTTATTTCTCCTGGCTTCTCAGAAACAGAGACAGTGTATTGAAAGCGGCCTTCCTGCCCGGGTGTGATCTTGATCATATACTCCTCCAGGCCTTCTTTAAGTTGAATAACTTTTCTAAGCACCTCCCGCTTGCCTTCCTTAAGAATAAGTAATGCCTCTTCTCCCGGATAATCGCTTGTTGCTAATTTGACCTTGACAGGAAGTTCCCGGCCCAGGTAGGCCAGCTCGTCAGCTTCTACTCCAGCGAGGTTAATGTCCTTAACAGACCTTGTTCCCCCGAAGCCCACGGCATAAATCGGTGGAAGTCCGCGAGGCGGCCTGGTTTCATCTATCTTATCCGTCTCCAGCCCATCGCTTAAAAGGAGGATACCGGTCGGACCATCTCTTCCTGGCCGGTTAGAAACCTCTTTTAAGGAATGATAGAGCCTGGTTTCTTTTCCCTGTGGGGAGCCTTTGGCAGGATCAAAGGTAGTGAGTGAGGAAGAAAAGCCTAATATCTCTACCTGGTATTTATCGCCGGCTTCTTTCAGGAGCTTTTCAATGATATATCCGGCTGCCTCAGCCCGTGATCTTGGCCCCTCTTGATCAGGGATAATCTCATCCTCAATACTCATACTCTCCGAGGTATCAATCAACACAGTTAATTGGGGAGGCTCCTTGGTTTTTGTGCTCAGGGTAAGGACAGGAGCCAGGAGAGCAAAGATAAGGGTAAGGATAGTCAGTGATCTGAGCAGAACAAGAAGGGTCTTAATGCGCCTTGAAATGGGCCTGGATGTCCGCTGGTAAGAGAAAACCGCCAGCAACAGGGCAGCAATAGTAATTCCAATAATTATCCAGGGAGACCAGGGGGCGGTAAATCGGAGGTCCATTAGTAATAAATCCTTCTATAGTGTTTAAGAAAAAGATTTTGGGGTTGGCTATCCTTTGGAGTTCAGGC
>JASEGY010000323.1 GCA_030019105.1 bacterium
GCCAATATTCATTATGATCTGAAGGCCCTGGTCAAAGAGCAGGTTGAAAAAGGCAGGAACGACAGGGAGGTTACCAGATTGAGTGAAATGCTGGTAAGGGCGTATGATCCCTGTATATCCTGTTCTGTGCATTGATCTATCGTAACTACTCAGGTGTTTAGGCTGAAGGCTGAAGCCTTCAGCCTTCAGCCTATCTCCCTGACACGTCATGCGTCATGCGTGAAGAGTAGAAAGTAATGAGTTACGCCCGACGCATACGGGCCGCGTAACCGGCTGCCCAAAGCTGCAGAGCGAAGCGGCGCAGCTTTAGGCAGTCCGAGTTGACGCGGTTGTTAGGCTAAATCGATTATGCGAATACTTTTTCTGCTATAGACCCTCTGGTTCCTTCGAGCTGAGGAACCTGGCTGTAGCCCATCCTCCTGATGTCCGCACTTACCAAAGCGTCGAGCTTTTTGCGAGTGACTGCAACCCCTGCCCTTCTAAGCGCCTTGCAGAAGCAATAAGTGAAGATCCCCCTATATACTCCAGCGATGGAAGCTTCCGCGGAAGTTTGGTAGTCGCGGCACCCTGCCCACAGCACATGGTTCAACCCCGCTACAAGAACGACCTCCTTTTCCCCAGGTTGAGGTTTCAGAATACCCTTTAATGGGATTGTCGGATCAGAGTCCAGGAAAAAGCCGTAATCCAGAGGAGGCTCGATGTAACGATAGGTTACCTGTTGTTCCTCGGGTGCGGCGGCTAAGGCATCAAGTTCCCGCGTCCCACTACCCGAGTGGCAAGAGTCCAGAATGACATCCAGATTCACCTCTGCCGCCAATCCCTTAAAAACGACACGAAAATCATCGTCCATGATCATTCCCGCACTTGCATAATCATGCGGACAGATGGTTTCGTCTTTCCTATCTATTTCATCACCACTTACATCCGCGACTTGTGAGCCGTGTCCCGAGTAGTGAAAAATGAGCGTGTCCCCTTTTTTCGCCCCAGTGACCAGCCATTTGAGTCCGTCCATGATGGCTGCCTTTGTAGCACGGTGGTCAGTGAGGATGCGCATCGTCCTCGGTGCCGCAGGGACGATGCCAAGCGCATTTAGGGAATGGGCTACATCTTTCACGTCATTGACACAGCCGCGCAGATCCGGACCACCCGCTCCAACAGGCGAATAGTCATTAATGCCAACTAACAATGCTTTCTTTGCCATAATTTATTCTCCTTTCGCGCTATGGCTATGTGTTCTGAATTTAGCTGGTGATTTTCTCTTAAGGTAGGGTCATCCACATAGCCATAAGAGACCTTCCCTTTTTCTAAATCATCTCAATAGGCATTACCTCCTTATCACTCCAAAAGTGGCATAACGATAAGCTAACCCGCAGCAGGGGGAATTACTACTAACTTGACAGTTAAAAGTTTTCCGCAAGTCATTGATATTATTGACTTTTATATGGCCAGCCACCATTAGAGCTAAGTGTCCTATTCTAAATGGGTTAAGCTCGAAAACAGGCGAGAACTTTTCACTGTCGAGTATATATAATGCACCTCTAAAAACGTCTTGTCAAGTGTTTTTTTGTACGGCTGAGCAGTTACTTCGAATTTAAATCTTGACTAAGTTGAATTGGTATGCTATAATTATAGTAATATGAAAGCCTTACTTAATATGGAGGAGGTTAGTAAATGGAAATTGTGATGGGAATAATGGGTATGTGCTTAACTGTCTTAGGGTTGATTTTTGGATATATTTGGAAGAGCAATGGGCAACTACAGAAGAGTATGATGACAGCATTGGAACGAATTGAGCAAGGACAGGAACGAATGGAGCAACGAATGGAGCAAGGGCAGCAACGAATGGAGCAAGGGCAGGAAAGGTTAGCCCAGATGTTGCTTAATCAGACAAAAATTCTAGAGAAAATAGAAGGGAAAATCCCTGTGCCTGTAGAGTAACTTAAAGGTTGCTCGAAATTCCAGGGATCCTCTTAACCCCCGTATCTTCTCAATATTTCGGGGGGCTTTTGTCAAAGCCGTGTCCGTGTCCGTTATCCGTGTCCGTAAGAAAAAGAGCAGCCTTAGCAAGAACCCACGGACTAAGTTTTAGTTACAATAATGTCATCCCTTCGGGATTGTTTTCGATATTAAAGCCCGAAGGGCTGGTATGATTATAGCTGTAATAATGCACTAGCGCGGCCGTTGGCCGCAACCAAAGAACAACCTGCGGTTGTTTAGGGAGGTTTATCGCTTTAACCACACCAGGATATACTATCCCTACAACGACATTTATTTCATGAACCCCCGAAACCAAAGGGATGACGAAATTCATCAAAACAGGGTCACCCCCAATGAACATAACATCCTTGAAAATTAAGTGACGTTGTAGGGCTATTACCCTGCAACATTTGCGTTGTCCGCGAGAATGTTACGATTTCGGATTTCGGATTACCCATTGAACATCTTACAATCCGCAATCCGCAATCCAAGATTGGTTTGGTTGCGGCAGGAGGCCGCGCTATGACTAATGAAAGCATAGATTATCATTTTATTGGCATTGGCGGGGCAGGGATGAATTCTCTGGCCCAGATAATGGTGGAGAGGGGGTTTGTAGTCTCTGGTTCAGATAGGGCCTTTGACCGGGAGGTAAGCCTGGATTTGGCCGGGAAGCTTACGGAAACAGGGATCATTTTATTGGCTCAAGATGGTTCTATCTTCAATGATGGAAAAGTAGAACAGGTAGTTGTCTCTACCTCGATTGAAGATGACAATCCTGATTTAAAAAGAGCCAGGCAACTGGGATTGCCTATCCTCCACCGGGCAGAACTACTGGCACAAGTTTCTAATGTCTCCAGAAGTATTGTCGTGGCAGGAACCAGTGGGAAGACAACCACTGCCGGCATGATCGGCTATGTCCTTCAGCGTCTTGAGATGAATCCCACCGTGGTGAATGGAGGGGTGATAAAAAATTGGGTTGAAGCCGGGTTAATCGGAAATGCTATCAGCAGCCCCAATTCTAATTTAACCGTGATTGAAGCCGATGAAAGTGATGGCTCTATCTCCTTATATCGTCCTTCCATCGGGGTTGTGATCAATATCGCCCTGGATCATAAGCCTCTTTCAGAACTGGAAGGCCTTTTTAGTTCTTTTGCTCAAGCCGTAAAAGAGGCCCTCGTCCTCAACCTTGACTGTTCTCGAACCTCGCAGTTAAGGGGGACGGCTAAGATAATAACCTTCGGGATAGAAAGCGCTGCCTCGCTATCTATCGAACAGTTTAAATTAAGTCCCGCTGGGTCTACCTTCTCCCTCGAAGGGACATCCTACTATCTTTCTTTCCCCGGACAACACAATGTCTACAATGCCCTGGCCGCTATTGCCTCCCTCAGGGCAATCGGCCTTCCCCATGTTAAAATAAGCCCGGCACTGGCCGAATTTAAGGGAATAAAAAGAAGGCTGGAACTCATCGGAGAGAAAAATGGAGTCAAGGTCTTCGATGACTACGCCCATAATCCGGATAAGATCAGGGCCAGTCTCAAGACACTGAAGCCTTTCTTTAGAAGGCTCATCATTATCTTTCAACCTCATGGCTTTGCCCCGACCAGACTTCTGAAAGACGGGCTTATCCATACCTTTGAAACCTGCCTGGATAAAGACGACTTGCTCTACATCCCTGATATCTACTATGCCGGTGGAACAGCAGCCCGGGACATCTCATCTGCTGATCTGATTTATCCCTTAAAGGAAAAGGGTTTTTCAGCTTACTATTATCCTCAACGGGAAGATATAGTCAAGGAAGTAAAGATGCAGGTCCAACCCGGAGATGCAGTAATCGTTATGGGCGCCAGGGATGGAACTCTTTCTAATTTATGCCATAGGCTATTGTCCGAAAAGTAAAAGTAAGCATTCAGTTTTGGAAACTACTCAGGTGTTTAGGCTGAAGGCTGAAGGCTTTATAGTAGTGAGAGTTGAGAGTGGAGAGTTGAGAGTTGAGACCTCTCCAGCTCTCCACTCTCCACTCTCAGCTCTCCACTCTCAACAGTTTACCCCGATTTATTGAGATGATACAAAGATAAGACCCTATTGCCTACTGGCTATTGGCTACTGGCTACTGGCTATTGGCTTACAAGGATTGTTAACCCAAGATATGACCAGGCTGGATATTGTATCCACGAAGGAACTCGGAGGCGGAAAGCCGGCTCTTGCCGGGCATCTGAAGCTGCAATAGATAGATGGTTTGCCCTTCACCACAAGTGACAATTATCTCTTTTTTCGGGTTGAGAGAAACCACCTGACCAGGCTCTGCTCCGGATGTCCTTTGGCTAAGCATCGAGGGTAAAGCCCGCCAGACCTTCAACCTTTTCCCCTGCCAATAGGTATAAGCCCCTGGCTTGGGATTTAAGCCCCGAACCAGGTTATACTATTACCCCGCAACATTTGCGTTGTCCGCGAGAATGTTACGATTGCGAA
>JASEGY010000324.1 GCA_030019105.1 bacterium
CTCCTGCCGCAACCAAACCAAGGACACAAATGACCAAAAGGACCAAAAGCCACCCAAATTACCGGCCTTTATGTTCATAATTCTTGCGGACAACGCAAATGTTGCGGGGTAATAGTATAGTGTGATGTTGGGTATCAAGGAAAAAATAGGGGACAAGGGGGACAGTTTAGATAAACTCTTTGATATTAGAGACTAACAAATAAAATATCCCCCTCCTCGGCCAACATTCCTAACCGGGGTACAGCGCCCGGCGCAGGAACCGGCCTGTGTAAGAAGCCTCTACCCGGCTTACTTTTTCCGGAGAGCCGGTGGCCACTACCCGGCCGCCGGCTTCACCTCCCTCAGGGCCGAGATCAATGATGTGATCAGCCGTCTTGATCACGTCTAAATTGTGCTCGATTACTACCACTGTATTGCCTGCATCTCGCAGACGAAGCAAAACGCCTAAGAGTTTCTTTATGTCATCAAAATGCAGTCCGGTAGTCGGCTCATCTAACAGATAAAGTGTCCGCCCGGTAGCCTTTTTGGCCAATTCAGTCGAGAGCTTCACCCGCTGGGCTTCTCCTCCGGAAAGAGTAGTCGCCGGCTGTCCCAGCTTGACATACCCCAGGCCAACATCAACTAAAGTGGAAAGTTTCTTTTTAACCGCCGGGATATTGGCAAAGAATTGCTCGGCCCCGGTCACGGTCATCTCCAGACAGTCAGAGATATTCTTCCCTTTGTATTTCACCTCCAGGGTCTCCTGATTGTAACGCTTCCCTTTACAAACCTCACAGAGGATATAGACATCCGGCAAAAAGTGCATCTCGATCTTGATAATTCCGTCTCCGCTGCATGCCTCACACCGCCCCCCCTTCACATTAAAGCTGAAACGGCCTGGTTTATACCCCCGCATCTTTGATTCGGGTAACTGGGCAAAGAGTTCCCGGATAGGGGCGAATGTTCCGGTATAGGTGGCCGGGTTAGACCGGGGGGTGCGTCCAATAGGGGACTGGTCAATGTCAATGACTTTATCCAGATATTCCAGGCCGGTGATTTCATCATGGGGGCCAGGACGATGGTTGGCCGTGGGGTAGAAATAGTTGGCCAGAACCGGATAGAGGGTTTCCTCAATCAGGCTGCTTTTTCCTGAACCGGATACCCCCGTAATGCAGGTAAATAAACCAAGCGGTATCTTGACCTCAATATCTTTCAAATTATTGACCCTGGCCCCTTTGATGGTCAAGAACTTCTTAGTTGGTTTAACTCTTTTTTTAGGGGACGGTATCTCCAATTCCCCGGTGAGATATTGCCCGGTCAGGGATTCTTTAGCGCTGGTAATCGCTTCCAGCGGCCCGGCCGCTACTACCTTCCCCCCTCTTTCTCCTGCCCCCGGCCCCAGATCGACCACAAAATCAGCCTGCCGGATGGTCTCTTCATCGTGTTCTACCACGATCAAGGTGTTCCCCAAATCCCGCAGCCTGACTAAGGTGTTAAGCAGTCTTCTATTATCCCGCTGATGCAGGCCAATACTGGGCTCATCCAGGACATAAAGCACCCCCACCAGCCCGGAGCCAACCTGGGTCGCCAGACGAATTCGCTGGGCCTCCCCCCCGGAGAGGGTGCCGGCCTGCCGGTCAAGAGTGAGGTAGTCAAGTCCCACATCACGCAAAAATCCAAGCCTGGCCTTTATCTCCTTTAAGACCTGCCCCCCGATCAGCCTTTCTCTCTGGCTCAAAGAAATGTACTCAAAGAAGTCCAGGACAGCCGAAACAGAAAGGCCGGTTATTTCAGCAATAGATTTATCCGCCACCCTGACCGCCAGGCTCTCTTTTTTGAGTCTGGCCCCACCACAGTCAGGACATGGCCGCCGGCTCATGAGGACCTCAATCTGACCACGGATATATTCGGAATTGGTCTCTTTATATCTTCTTTGGAGATTGGTAATGAGCCCTTCATAAGCCTGCCTTGTTTTAAATTCCGACTTTTCGCCCACAAAGGTAAACTCCATGGTTTCTCCACCTGTCCCGTAAAGCAAAAGACGTTGCTGTTCTTCACTTAGCTTTGAATAGGGGGTATCGAGACTGAAGGCGTAATACCTGGCTACCCCTTCCATCATCGTCCGGTGCATAAAGGATCCCAGGCCAAAGGAATGCACCACACCTTCCCAAATCGGCTTATCAGGATCGGTAATAACGCGGTCGGGGTCAATCTCCAATTTCGTTCCCAGGCCATTACATTGCGGGCAGGCCCCGTAAGGGGAATTGAAGGAAAACATGCGGGGGGTAAGTTCTTCATAACTTATCTCACATTCAGGGCAGGCAAAGTGTTCCGAAAAGAGGAATTCGGCTTCCCCTATCTGGTCAATAATAACCAGGCCGTCAGTGAGCTTCAAGGCTGTCTCGATTGAATCAGCCAACCTGGTTCTTATTCCTTCTTTTATGACTAATCGATCGACTACCACCTCCAGGGTATGTTTCTTGTTTTTATCCAGTTGGATGTCTTCATCCAGATTCTTAATCTCACCATCTACTCGAATCCGAACATAGCCCTCTTTCCTGGCCATGGTAAAGATATGCTGGTATTCTCCCTTCCTGCCGCGGACAAGGGGGGCCAGGATTTGTATCCGGGCGGCCGAGCCGGCCTGGCAGCCGGCGCCTAATCTCTCTACCGCCTCAACAATCTCATCCGGGCTCTGTCTGGATATTCGACGGCCGCAATTGTAGCAGTAGGGAATGCCAATGCGGGCAAAAAGAAGGCGGAGGTAATCGTATATCTCGGTTACTGTGCCTACCGTGGACCGGGGATTTTTAGAGGCCGAGCGCTGTTCAATGGAAATAGCTGGAGAAAGGCCCTCAATGTAGTCCACATCCGGTTTCTCCATCCGGCCCAAAAACTGCCGGGCATAAGCAGACAGGGATTCCACATAGCGGCGCTGGCCTTCAGCGTAGATAGTATCAAAGGCCAGGGAGGACTTCCCTGAACCGGAAAGCCCGGTAATGACAATCAATTTATCCCTGGGGAGTTCCAGGTCAATGGACTTTAGATTATGTTCCCTGGCCCCTTTAATAATGATTTTGTTCATTGTAACCGTTCACCATTTCATAATTCACTGACGGGAACTCGTCTTTCCGTTACAATGATGCCTGCCGCTACAACGAGTCCTAAAACACCAACAGGCCAGAAGCCGAAGTAGTCGACTGACAGGCCTTGTCCATCGTTTCGGCCAATAGTGCTTGACCGAATTGGGTGTTGTAGTTGCAGAGCTTGCTCTGCCGTCCTGTCGAGCAAGCTCGACCACTACAAAATTGATCCAATGGCCCAAACGATGAACAAGGCCGGATTTCATTTATGAAAGGCTAAAGCCTAAACTCCAATTTTGAATCCCTAAGTATCAACCTACCCAAATGGCCGAAACGATGATCAAGGCCCGAAACCCGAAACTCGAAACTTAAATTACCGGCAGGTGCTGCAACTCGTAGCACTACAGGAGCTACAGCTACTGGATGAAGAAGACGAGACAGCGCCATCTGCTCCCTTAGAACTAAAGCCAAAGAGGGAAAAGAGCCGATTTACCTCCTGGCTGTCACATTGAGGACATTTAGTCTCCTCCGCCCCCTGTTTAAAGAACTCAAAATCTTTTCCGCATCCTAAACAATGATATTCATAAATAGGCATAACTACCTCCTAATCGAGGGGTGGATGGAATCTTCTCAATATTTCGGGGGCAATTGCTCAATAAAGTGTGGAACTCTCGCAAAGACGATAAGTGTTCACGGAATGTTGAAATTAGAAATTAGAAATTGGGCCTTCATAATTTCTAATTTCTAATTTCGAGCCGTAAACGGCTACTACATCTCGGCGGAAGTTCCTGGGTAGTTTCAGCAGGGTTCCAGGTTCACGGTTCACGGTTGGTCGCCTTGCGTTCTTCGAACCTTGAACCCTGAACCTTGAACCTTTAACCGGAAGGGAACTTCCGCCGAGCTGTACTACCTACTTTCTACAAGATATTGAGCAGTTACGTTCGGTGGCTGTGAGAGATTCGCCCCGTTCCTTAGCTGCTTCCTCCACTTCGGCTAATGCCTCCAACGTATGCTGCGCTTCTTCCTCGTCCAGACGACTGATGGCAAAGCCGGCGTGCACAACGACATAATCTCCCACTTGCGCCTCAGAGGTGTAGGCCAGACAGACCTCTTTGCCGATTCCCCCAAAGCTTACCTTTCCCATCCGAACGCCAAGGGGATTATCCTCGATGCTGATGATCTTACCTGGAATTGCCAAACACATGGTTCCTCCAGAAACGGGTAGTGTCTCAGATTGGCTTACCTCCCGGCTCCCAGAAACCAGGTTTCTTTAAGAAACCTGGTTTCTATATGGTCAAAACAGACGTGCTGGGATATTAAGCAAAATATAGTGGTTAAGAAAAAGATTTTGGGGTTGCCTTTTAGTTGTAGGTTGTAGGTT
>JASEGY010000325.1 GCA_030019105.1 bacterium
CTACATAGCCTGTCTTGAATTCGCTTACCCCAAAATATTTATCTTAAGAGCTATATCACGGCATAAGTTCTCCACCGGTCCGGGGAGTTAATATGGAAAAGGTAGATATTACTATTATTGGAGCCGGGGTGGTTGGCCTGGCCATTGCGGCTGAGGTAGCCGATGACACCAGAGAAATAGTAGTTCTGGAACGACACGAAACCTTTGGACAGGAGACCAGCAGCCGGAACAGTGAGGTCATCCATGCCGGAATTTATTACCCCAAAGACTCTTTAAAAGCCAAATTATGTGTGGAGGGGAAGCAACTCCTTTACCAGGTATGCCACCGTCACGGAATTCCCTGTCAACAAACAGGCAAATTAATTGTGGCCTTAAACGAGGAGGAGGTTAAGGGGCTGGAGATGCTTCTCGCCAAAGGAGAGCAAAACGGGATAAATGATCTCCGGATGCTTTCCACCAATGAAGTCAAAAAAATGGAGCCGCACATCCAGGCTAAAGCGGCCCTTTATTCCCCTTCCACAGGGATCATTGATACCCACAGTTTAATGAAATACTTTGAGTCGGCAGCCAAAGATAAAGGGGCTGCCTTAGCTTATGAATGTGAAGTGAAGTCCATTGAGCAGTGTGCCCAAGGATATGAAGTAGGCGTTCAGGACGCAGATGGGGAGGCATTCTCATTTCTAAGCCGGGTAGTGATCAATTCTGCCGGTCTTCATGCCGATAAAATAGCGGCCTTAGCCGGTATTGATATTGATGCGGCCGGGTATCGAATACACTATTGTAAAGGGGAATATTTCAAGGTCGGGGGAGGCAGACATAAGCTCGTTCATCACCTTATTTATCCTTCTCCTACGGCCATCAGTCTGGGCATACATACTGTCCTGGATTTACAGGGAATGATGAAGTTAGGCCCTAATGCCTTCTATGTGGAAGAGATTGATTATCAAGTGGAAGAGAGGCATAAGAAGGATTTCTTGGAATCAATCAAACCAATCCTTCCCTTTGTGGAAGAAGATGACCTCAGCCCGGACATGGCCGGCATCAGGCCCAAGCTTCAAGCCTCAGGAGAAGAAGTCAGGGATTTTATCATCAAGCACGAAGAGTCTTCTGGATTACCCGGGCTGATCAATCTTGTCGGCATTGAATCCCCCGGCTTAACCTCTGCCCCGGCCATTGCTAAATATGTAGGGAAAATAGCGGGGAAATATCTTGGGCCTTGATCATCGGTTCGGCCATTTACCGATCAGGTGGATAGACTGAAGGTGGAAGGCTTTTAGGGACAAATGCGGTGAGCCTAAGATTGAACTTTAAATATATCATGCCTACGGCATTTATGCGTGTCCGATATCTTAATTTCTACCGATATGTTGTCCCTATGGGACATTTAGGGACTTGGAAGAAAAGAACATACCCAGGAGGCTTCAATCAATGAATGAAAAACTTATAGAAAATATGGTAGAGCTCTGTAAAAATCCGGCTTTTCAAAAAGGATTCCTTGATTTTTTTATAAAAATGCAGCAAGAAGGCATTGAATCTGCAAGAAAATCCTGGGGAGGGTATCCTGAGAAAGAGACATTGTCCGGAAATGCAACAGAGATTTTCGAACAGATGATATCTTTTTATTCTCATTTAGGCGTTGTCCCAAAGACAAAATACGATGAGGTAGTCAAAGAAAATGAGAAACTAAAAGAGGAAAATAAATTCTTGAAAAATACGGTCAGGGAAATGAACCTTCAGATATGGACAGAAGGCAGCTCAAAGATGCAAGAAGTATGGAAAGAAACAGTTGACAAACAGATGGAGGTGGCTGCAGAGATATCAAAAAGCTTGATTGGCCTGTTCAAGCAAGCAGGGACAAAATAACGGCCTTGGGCATCGTTTCGGCCACTCAAGTCGAAAATGGGAAATTAGGAAATGGGAAGTATCTTGATTTACTTCCTATTTCCCATTTCTTACTTCCTATTTTTAAATAGCCGAAACGATGACCATCGCCAAAATAACTATGGAGGGATAAGATGGAAAAAACTTCTGAAAAAGGTTCGCACTTTTACGATTCATGGCTAAAATCTCAGGAAGATTTTTTGAAAAACTGGACAAAAACAACGGAAAATTTCCAGAAAGCCTTTGCCGGCATGAGCTGGACTAAAGGGGCTGCAAAGGATACTCAGGATATTTCCGGTATCTATAATTTATGGGGGGAGACATTTGGCAAATACTTTGATGTAATAATCAAAAACTATCCTCTTAACACAGGCACGGATGCCATCTCTAAGCTCTTTAAAGGGGCCGATTTTTATATGAAGCTCTACGAATTCTGGAGGCCTGTCATTAATGCCCTTCAAGAAAAGGCGCTTGACGCTGATTCATATAAAGATGTCCTGGATTTTTCTAATTACAGGGAAGTGATCGATAACATTTTTGGCTTTAGCTCTCCTGGGACGATACAAGAGTTTTATGGCCAGGCATCACATCTCGTGGAAACATGGGGCTCAAAGGGACAGATATTTGTGAAACCATGGATGGATCTCATTCAGAAAAATATTGATGCCTCTCTTGATCTTGCTTCAGGTGACCCTGAGGCGAGCATGAACATCTTTCATAATATTTATTCTGCTTTTGAGAGCACCTTTGGCAAGGCATTTAAAATACCTGCCGTTGGAAAAGATAGGGAGAAGGTTGAGTTATTGTTGAAGACCATCGACAGATATTCGATCTTTCTGGCTAAAAATGTTGAATTTCAGCATGTGATGTATAAAACCGGCCAAAAGGCGATGGATGAAGTAGTAGAAGCTGTGGCTAAGAAGATTAAGAAGGGTGAGGACATCACAAGTTTTGAGGAATTCTTTAAAATCTGGACAACCGTAAATGAAAAAGCCTTTTTTGACCTCTTCAGAACAGAGGAATTCTCAAAGCTTCAGGGAATTGTACTGGATGTTGCCTTAGATGCAAGAAGATATTTCCAACAATTAATAGAGCTATACTTGAGCGATTTTCCTGTTGCGCTCCGGTCAGAGATGGATGATGCTTATAAAACGATATATAATTTAAACAAAAATGTTCGAGCGCTTATGAAAAAAAGCTCAGGTATAGATGAGATGCAGCAAGAAATAACGGCCCTGAAAGAAAAGCTGGACATGTTAGAAAAAAAGAGTCCTCGTCTAGCTGATCTTCAAAAAGAAATACAGGATTTAAACAGGAAGATTAGCTCTCAGGGTAGCACAGCTAAAAAGAAAACCGTTAAGGAGGTGACAAAGTGAAAAATCTTGAGGCAAAAAATATTGTAAAAGAGATGGGTGAGTTAAGCATAAAGCTGTTAAAGGCGGCTGAAACCTTAACGGAGATAGAAGAAGTGGATGTGGGGACAGCCCCGAAGGAGCTTGTTTATGAGACGGATAAAGTGAAGTTGTATCACTATAAACAGGAAGGAAAAGTAACATGTGAAATTCCTGTAGTTATGGTCTATGCCCTTGTCAACAGGTATTACATGCTTGATTTGCAGCCGGACAGGAGCATTGTCAGGAATCTTCTCTCAAATGGCATGGACCTTTACATTATTGATTGGGGATACCCCACAAATGCAGACAGATACTTGACCATGGATGATTATGTCAACGGATATCTGAATGACTGTGTTGATTATGTCAGCAAGAGCACCGGGCATGAGAAGATAAACCTGATGGGAATCTGTCAGGGCGGAACATTTTGTGCAATATATTCAGCCATATATCCTGAAAAGGTAAAAAATCTCGTCACCTTAGTCACCCCTATTGACTTTTCCACAAATGAGGGGCTGCTCTTTAACTGGGCCAAAAATCTAAATGTCGATGCCCTGATTGACTGTTACGGCGTTATACCCGGAGACTTCTTGAATGCCGGCTTTCTCATGCTCATGCCCTTTACCCTCAATATTACTAAGTATATGGGGATGCTCGATTTAATGCAAGACAAAGAGCGTCTTTTAAACTTTATCAGGATGGAGAAATGGATATTTGACAGCCCGGCCCAGGCAGGTGAAGCCTTAAGGCAGTTCATCAAGGATCTCTATCAGGAGAATAAACTTGTCAAAGGGGAGCTTATGGTTGGTGAAAAGCAGGTGGACTTAAAAAAAGTAACCGCACCTTTGCTGAATATCTATGCCATAGCCGATCATATCGTGCCCCCGGTTTCGACTAAACCCCTTAACGACCTTGTCGGAAGCACGGATAAAGAGCTTTATGAATTCAAAGGAGGCCATATCGGCGTTTTTGTAGGCTCTAAATCTCAAAAGGAGCTTGCTCCATCAATATCCCAATGGCTCCATGACAGGTCAAACGGCAGTAAAAAAACCACAAAGGCTGAAAAGGAATAGAATTTTTCTTGCATTATGCCTTTATTTGTGAGATAATTGGGCCTTGTCCATCGTTTCGGCCATTGGATCAATTTTGTAGTGGTCGAGCTTGCTC
>JASEGY010000326.1 GCA_030019105.1 bacterium
CCCACTGATTAGGTACTTTTTTCTAAATCAAAGTACTAACGGGTGAGCACCGAAATGAAGATCGAGTTTGCTAATTAATTGCAGTCATAACTACAAGAAGGGAGTGTTCAGATGAAATTACTACTCTTACATTGCGATCGAGTCGAATATGAACTGACGACCGGTACGAAAGAGGCCGAAGAGATTACCCCGGAAGTTCCACATAAGAACTCCCTGGGGGAATGTCTCTTAGTCTATGTCACGGTTGAGGAGCGTGATGCTTCTAACTTAGATGAGGTCGTCAGGCGAGCGGCCGGGGAGATAGTCAAAATCTACGACATGCTTGACCCGAAACGGGTCGTGCTTAATCCTTACGCCCATCTGGTTGAGAGGATCGCTCCACCCCGGGTGGCCATGAAGGCTATGCAGGGGCTTGAAATTGCCCTTTCGGCTTACGATGTCTTAAGGTGTCCCTCCGGTTGGTATAAAAGACTCCTGACAGATAACAAGGGGCATCCTTTGAGTGTCCTGGGCCGGAGTATCGATCTTGAAGCCCCGTCCACTCCCCAGGTTGAGATGGGGAAGGCGCATCCGGTCTGTGCCTTGAACGAGAACTTCCGGCAGGTCTTTCTTGGACTGGGCCTTAATGAGATCATTAATCCCATGATAGTGGATGAACGGGATGTTTACCTCCAGTATGGCCCTGAATCCCCACTTATTCTTGATCGGATATTCTATTTAGCCGGCCTGGACCGGGCCGATGTCGGACTTCCTGAATCCAGATTACGTCAAATCAGAGAAATTATCCCTGATTTTGATAAGGTCGAGCAGCTTCAGGCTTTTCTCCGGGACTTTAAAGAGGGAAAGGTCGAAGCGGATGATTTTATTGAAGAACTGGTTGTTCGACTGGCGATTAAAGAGAATGAGGCGATCGAGATGGTCGATAAGGTCTTCTTAGAACTTAAAGATCTTCGTCCCCGGCCTTCGACTAAGACCTTAAGATCGCATATGACGGCTTTATGGTATAAGACCTTAGCCGGTTTGCAAGATCAAGCGGAACTGCCCTTGAAACTATTTTCTATTGGCCCGCGATTTCGCCGGGAGCAGCGGCAGGACAGCCATCATCTCTATGAATCCACTTCAGCTTCAGTGGTCATTATGGACAAAGGCTACACGATGGAAGAAGGAAGAGAATTTACCAGGACTGTCATGCGGGGACTTGGCTTTGGTGAACCACGTTTCAAGGTCAAGGAAACAACCAGTAACTACTATGCCCCGGGGACAGATACCGAGATTATGGTGGATATCGAAGGCCGGGAGGTGGAGATCGCCAATATCGGCCTTTATTCCCAGAAGTCTTTAGACAATTATGACATCAAATATCCGGTCTTTAATCTTGGTTTTGGGGTGGAACGATTGGCTATGATCAAGACGGGCTGTCTTGATCTGAGGAACTTAGTTTATCCCCAATTCTATCCTGAAGCGAGACTGAATGACGAAGAGATAGCTCAGGCAATAGGCATGGAAAAGCAGCCTGAAACAGAAGAAGGCCGGCAATTGGTTAAAACCCTGGTTAAGTCGGCCCTGGCGCATAAAGACGATATTGGCCCGGTAGAGGTAACTGCCTTTGAAGGTGAATTCCTGGGATATCCCATCAGTATCCGGATTTACAATTGGGATGAAGGCAAACGGATGTTGAGCTTTGCTGCCTTAAATGAGGTTTATGTCCATAATGGGGGACTATTCAGCCTGCCGCCTAAAGAAGCAGGCCAAATTTCAGCTAAGGTGCCTAAAGTCTTTCAGGATGCCTATCAAGGGGTTGCCACCGGCCTGTGTTTTATTGACCTTCTGGCTAACCGGTTTGTGGCTGAATTGGAAGGCCGGGCCGGCCTGGCGGACCAGGCCGGTCCGGCGGACCGAGTCGGTCCGGCAACCGCCGTATCTAAAGAAAAACTCGAATTGGACCTGAAATTCAAGCTCATTAAAAGACCTGGCGAGATAAATATTTACATACCGGACAATGTTTACAACTATATTATGTCTAAGAATCAAAAGATCCTCATCGGCGGGCCGGTCTTTGCCGGGATTAAGGTGTAGCATAGCATATCAATAGGGCGGTGACTGAGAAACCAGGTTTCTTTAAGAAACCTGGTTTCTGAAAACTGCGACAAGTCCCTTTATTTCACTGCTAAGGTCTTCCAGGGGGACAAACCGTTTTTCTCCTGTCCGGCGGATGGATATCTCGATCTGGCCGGTCTTTTTGGTCTTGTTCCCAATTACAATCCGAATAGGGATGCCGATCAATTCAGAATCAGTGAATTTCCGGCCCGGCCTTTCGTCCCGGTCATCAAGTAAAACCTCTATGCCTTCCGCTTGAAGCATCTGATAGATCTTTAAGCTCAAGTCCCATTGTTCTTCATCATGCACATTTATGGGCACGACAATCACCTGGTAAGGGGCAATGGCCATCGGCCAGATGATACCGTTCTCGTCGTGGCTTGTCTCAATAACCGCCCCTATTATCCGGCTTACCCCAATGCCGAAGGTGTCCATAATAAAAGGCTTCTCCTGTCCATCTTCATCTACAAAAACAGCCCCCATGGCCTGACTGTATTTTGTGCCTAATTTAAAGACATGCCCGACTTCTATTCCTCGATGTATTTCAAGTTGTTCCGGACATCGCGGACATGAATCATTTTCCTGGACCACCTTAATATCGGCCCAGACATCAACCTGGAAGTCTCGGTCGTAGTTGGCTCCAATGTAATGGGCATCTGCCTTGTTACCGCCCGTGACTAAATTAAACTGCCCCTTAATAGAATTGTCGGCTATGATCTTGATACCGGTCAGACCGATCGGCCCGGCAAAACCCGCTGGCGCGCCGGTTACAGAAGAAATGGTTTCAGGATCAGCCAACTCCGGTTCTGCTCTTCCAATAGTCCTGGCCAGCTTGCTCTCGTTAAGTTCCTGATGGCCCAAGATCAAGGCCGCGACTACCTCATCTCCCGCTTTGTAAATAAGCGTCTTCACTAATTGTTCCGGTTTAACGTTAAGGAACCGGCTAACCTCATCCACCCGCTTCATTCCCGGTGTATCGACCAGGCTGAGTTCAGACAATTCACCTCGTTGATGTTTATCAGACGGCTCTCCACATTCGGCCCTTTCCAGGTTAGCGGCGTAATCACAGGAGCTGCATAAGGCCATCAGGTCTTCCCCCGCCTCAGCCGGAACCATAAATTCGTGGGAAGCGCTGCCGCCAATCAAACCACTCTCGGCCTCTACCGCCCTGAAGCTAAGTCCGCACCGGGAAAATATCTTGCCGTAGGCCTGATAAACCAATTCATAAGTCTTATCTGCCCTCTCTTGATCTGCATCAAAACTGTAGCCGTCCTTCATCTGGAATTCCCTGGCCCGCATAAGCCCGAACCTGGGCCGGATCTCGTCCCTGAACTTGGTCTGGATCTGATAAAGCAGGAGGGGGAGCTGGCGGTAAGACCTGACTTCACTGCGAACCAGGTCGGTAATGATCTCCTCATGGGTAGGCCCCAGACCAAAGTCTCTGTTTCTACGGTCGCTAAGTTTAAACATGTCAGGGCCATAAGCCTGCCACCGGCCGGTTTCTTCCCAGAGCTCCTTTGGGTGCAGGGCCGGCAAAAGGAGCTGCTGGCCGCCAATGGCATCCATTTCTTCTTCCACTATCCGGGATACTTTGGTCAAAACACGGTACCCTAAGGGCAGATACGAGTATACCCCTGAAGCCAACCGCCGGATAAGCCCGGCTCTGAGCATAAGCTTATGGCTGATAAGCTCGGCCTCATGGGGTTCTTCAAATAGGGTCGGTAAAAATAATTTAGACATCTTCATTAAATAAGAACCTCCTCATCTTATCGAGTTTCGGGTTTCGAGTTACCCTTCAAAACGGTGCTGGTCATCATTTCACCGCAGAGAACTTTTCAATTGCTCTAATAAGGGCTGGCAAATTGGGCTGAGTAAAACTCATATTTGGTGCAGGGATGCGGTGATGCTTAATGTCAGGAGGGATGTGCTATGGGTTCATGACGGGCTGTTCTTTCAATGACACTGGTCAGTGTTTGTGATTGGGTTCGCAAGTTCTGAATGGCACAACGATATTGTTCCCGGCGACGAAGCAGGATTTTATATGCCCCAGCCCAGTCAGCCCAATCTAACACCCAGGCGTCATCCTCCGGCTCTTCACCGTTGGTGTATAATTCGTAGAATGTTTCCGAAAGGACGCCATATTTCCGCTCGTATGTTTCCAAATCTTCATTCAGCGCGTGAATATCAGTCATAACTTCTTGCAAGGTCATTATTACCATCCCCTCTTCACTCTTCAAATCTGCTTATAGACTAACACAAGATAACGGCATTGTCAATACTTTTGTATCCTCTTCAAATTTAATGGGTATCTGTTGTAAGTTGTAAGTTGTAAGTTGT
>JASEGY010000327.1 GCA_030019105.1 bacterium
CCCTGAGTTATTGAGAAAATACAAAATCGCAGATTATGCCCGCGTTGAGTATAACCACTATAATTATGAAAAAACCAAAGGTTTTCTGGCGATATTTGAAGATCAGCAGCCACCACTTCGATGTGTGGGCTTTTTTAAAGAGGATACACCGGTATCTGCTTGCTCTGGCCCTGATTGGGGTGTTGGTTATTGTTTTCCTGCCTACCTTAATGCATGAGGACAAGGAGTCTTCCAATATTAAACGGGAAGAAACCGTTGAGGCCATTCTCCCATCCTCAGATTTAGACACCGGACATCTACTTTCTCCTCTCCTCGACTTGCACGAGATAGAAGAAGAACCGGCAGATACACCGGTCGCCAAAAAGCCGGCCGCCACCTTGCAAGTTGCAGGGGCCAAACCCAATTTAAAGTCTATCCTTGGCTTCACCCTTCTTTTGTCCTGCTTCATCTATCTTTTCACCCTCTATGTCAGACGCTATCAACCTGACATCCTGGACAGAGAAAGCAGGCTGATGTTTGTCTATCTCATTGTGCTCACGAGTATAATTACAGCTAAGGTTATTTCCTTCGTTCCCGGTCTCCCTAACTTCTTTATCCCTGTGGCGGCCTTTTCTATGCTGGTGGCTATTCTCCTCAATGAACGGGTGGCCCTTTTTCTGACCCTCTTTATAAGTCTTTTAATCAGCATCTTAGTAGGAGGCACAGTAGAAGCCATTGTTTTTTACCTGGGCGGTGGTATGGCCGGTATCTACGCCGTGGCTTCTGCCCGGACCAGGTCCGACCTGACCAAAACCGGAATCGTGGTCAGTGGCGCTAATCTGGGGATCATTATTGCCTATGGACTTATCTATCAGTATCCTTATTCCAGAATAGGTATAGATTGTCTTTGGGGGATAGGCAATGGCTTCCTATCCGCTGTTTTGACCATTGGCATTTTGCCTTTCATGGAACGTATCTTTGGATTAGTAACCAATTTCAGGCTCTTGGAGTTAGCGGATTTAAACACCCCCCTTCTCAAGAAACTTCTTATCCATGCCTCCGGCACACATCACCACTCTATTGTGGTGGCTAATTTAGCTGAGACAGCCGCTGAAGAGGTAGGGGCTAATCCCCTACTGGCCAGAGTAGCGGCCTATTACCACGATGTGGGGAAGATAGCCAAGCCTGAGTACTTCAGCGAAAACCAAAGTGAGGAAAGCAAGCATAAGGACATCAAACCATCTCTTTCAGCCTCTGTCCTGCGCTCCCACGTAAAGGAGGGAGTAGAGATCGCCAAATCCCACGGTCTTCCCCAACGAATAATAGATATCATCAGACAACACCACGGAACCTCAGTGATGGCCTTTTTCTACCACCTGGCTAAAGAGAGGCAGGAAGAAGAAAAGCAGCCGGCAAATGCGAGTGATTTTCGTTATCCAGGGCCTAAGCCCCAAACCCGGGAAGCAGCCATCATTATGCTGGCCGATGCGGTTGAGGCTACTTCCCGAACACTAACTAAACCAACGGCGCTCAGACTCGAAGAGATGGTCAAGCGAATTATTAATGATAAATTTATTAGTTCGGAATTAGATGAATGCGAGCTTACCCTAAAGGATATGACTAAAATCGCCGCTACTTTTACCCGGTTACTTACCGGTATTTATCATTCACGGGTAGAGTATCCTGGAGGAGAGAAGAAGGAGGAAGCGGCTTGATTATCCGAAAGACCTTTGAAGAAGCGGAAGAAAAGAATTTGGCTCCCGGGGCGGCCTTATCGGCCAGATCACGGGGGCGCTTGCGGCCGGAAGAAGAGTGCCATATTCGGACGGCCTTTCAGCGAGATCGAGACCGAATCATCCATTCGGAGTCTTTCCGGAGATTAAAACATAAAACGCAGGTCTTTTTGATTACCCTGACCGAATCCCACCGCACCCGGCTTACTCATACCATTGAGGTCTCTCAGATTGCCCGGACTATTGCCAAGGCCCTCTCGCTAAACGAAGACTTGACCGAGGCCATTGCCCTGGGCCATGACCTTGGGCATGCCCCCTTTGGACACGTGGGAGAACAGGCCTTAGATCAGATCAGCTCTTGTGGCTTTAAACATAATTACCAAAGTCTTCGGGTGGTAGAGGCACTGGAGAAAAAAGGCCAGGGACTTAATTTGACCTTTGAGGTTAAAGATGGAATAGTGAAACATTCCCGCGGAGCCACTTCACTCTCTATAGAAAGTGAGGAAAATAAACCTGTTACTCTTGAGGGGGCTATTGTCAGATTAGCTGATTCTATTGCTTATATCAATCATGATATTCAAGATGCCCTGTCTGCCGGCCTGATCAAGCTTGACGACCTGCCGGATAAAGCCTTAGCTGTCCTGGGCAGGCGTTATTCCGAGCGAATAGATACTATGGTCAGGGACACCATAGAAGCCAGTTGGAACAAAGGCCATATCCGGATGAGTGACAGGGTGCTCGAAGCAACCGATCAACTGAGAAGCTATCTTTATCGGCATGTATATCCCGGCAAGCAGATCCAGGTTGAAGCTAAGAGGGCATCTAAGGTAATTAAAGAGCTTTTTGGCTACTATATGGAATACCCGGCCGAAGTTAAAAGACAGCTTTATTTTCTTCCCCCACAAACCACGATAGAACGGCTTGTTTGCGACTATCTTGCCTGGATGAGCGATTACGAGGCCCTCAGGCGATATAAAGAGATATTTCTGCCCAAACCCTGGCTGACAGAGGGGAACTTGGAGGAAGAATGATATTTTTTACTTGCTATAATTACAACGTTGTGGTATACTAAGAATATAGAGAAAAATAAATATCCCTGCCATGTTCGTGTTGTATGGTAGCATTTTGAGCCAACACCATTTAGAAGGGAATCCGGACTTTGGATGTAGCGTATAGCGCCCCTCAGATGGGACTAAGTATAACGCATCCAAGAGGTTACCCACTTGGCCAATCAGGTTCAAAAAATTACCATGCATACGGCATTACGGCGGGGATTTTTTTAAGGAAGGGGTAACAATGGGACTGACACATGTTACAGTTACTATAAAGGCAACTTTGGACTCTCAAGAAAAGTATGAAGCAGATTTTTTGGTGGATACAGGGGCAACTGATTGCATGGCTCCGGCCAAAAAGCTTAAGGAAGCAGGTATTTTACTTGCCGGTAAAACTACCTATGAATTGGCTGATGGAACTCCAAAAGAATTCGAGTTTGGATTGGGAGCAATAGAGTTTATGGGAGATATTACGGCCGGTAGAATCATATTTGGCCCGGACGGTGTTGAACCTATCTTAGGGGTTACTGCTCTTGAATCTGTGGGAATAACTGTAGACCCAAAGACTCAGACGCTTAAACGACTTCCAGCTATTCCATTAAAATGAAGAGGGAAGGAGAAAAAGGCGATGAACATGGGATTCGGAAATAAATAACTTACCCAAGGAGGTTAAAGGTTCACGGTTCACGGTTAAAAAGCGACCAACCGTGAACCTTTTAACCTTGAACCTTGAACCTTTATAATTGTCCTTTTGTTGATGGCACGCCCTTAATCCGTTCATCAATTCCGGCTGCCTGGGAGAGAACCCGGCCAAAGGCCTTGAAAACAGCCTCAATGAGATGATGGGTGTTTTCACCATAAAATATATTAATATGGAGGGTTACCCGGCAGGTATTGACAAAGGCCGAGAAGAATTCCTTGATTAGCTCAGGATTGAATCCCTCTATTATTCCTGAACCGACACCCAAAGCAGGGAGGGCAGGTTCAAAGACTACCCCGTCTTTAATGATTTGAGGAGGGAAGAACGGGTTCTTAAAGACAAGATGGGGCCTGTTGCTGATGTCTATCACGACCATCACCAGAGATTCATCCATCGGGAGGAGGATGTGTCCATAGCGACTGATCCCCTTTTTATCTCCCAGGGCCTTACTGACGGCTTCTCCCAGACAAAGCCCCACATCTTCCACTGTATGGTGATTATCAACTTCAGTATCCCCTACGGCCTTTATGGTCAGGTCAAAGAGGCCATGTCTGGCCATAAGAGAAAGCATGTGGTCTAAAAAAGGAACCCCTGTTTCAATCTCATACCGGCCTTCTCCATCCAGATCAATCTTTAAGTCTATCCTGGTTTCAGTGGTTGCCCGGTTTACTTCCCCTACCCGCCCTTTAGTTTCGAGTTCGGGGCACCCGCTGCCAGGCCGGCTTGGTCTTGCGGGTCGTTGAGTTTCGAGTTTTCCTTCATCCACTCCTAATTCCCCCCCCTTTTTTTAAGTAACTATACAACCTTCTTATTAACCACGAATAAACACGAATTATCACGAATTTTTATAGCACACAGATGACACGGATTCAACAGATCTTCACTGATTTTTAGGCCTTGATCATCGTTTCGGCCATTTAAAAATAGGAAGTAAGAAATGGGAAATAG
>JASEGY010000328.1 GCA_030019105.1 bacterium
AAACAGGTGGGGGAATCTTCGTGACCCTGATGGGGGAATATGATGGCCCTCGACAGTTCAGGTTACAAACCGGAAAAGGTGGTTCTATAGCTCTTAAGATAATGTTTTTGGGGTAAGCACAGGGAACAGGGGTCAGGGGTCAGGGGTCAGAATAAGAAAGCTACTACTCAGTGGGGACTATTCTGACTCCTGCCCCCTGACTCCTGACTCCTTCAACCCCAAAATCTTTTTCTTAACCACTATATTTTGATAGATACCCGGCTGATATTCCCTTGAACTTGACCGAAGAAGATGTTGAATTTGCGATTACAGAGTAACGATTTTCAAGTCAATTCACTTAAGGAGTTACCAACCATGCGAAAAATAGAGATATACGACACCACCTTAAGAGACGGAGCCCAGATGGAAGGGATTTCTTTTTCTCTGGAGGATAAGATCGATATCGTCAAGAAACTGGACAAATTGGGCATTCACTATATTGAAGGCGGCTGGCCGGGTTCAAATCCCAAGGATATCCGGTTTTTCGAAGAGGTAAAGAATATCCATCTTGAACAGGCCCAAATAACTGCCTTTGGCAGCACCAAACGGGCCGGAAAGACCGTAGAGGAAGATAAGAATATCCAGGCTATATTAAAGTCCGGAGTTAGTGTGGCCACTATTTTTGGTAAAAGTTGGGACCTCCATGTTAAGGAAGTCCTTAAAGTTTCTTTAGATGAAAATTTAGAACTAATAAGAGAATCCATTCACTATCTAAGGTCAAAAGGATTAGAGGTCATCTATGATGCCGAACATTTCTTTGATGGTTGTCGAGATAACCTGGCTTACTCCCTGGCGACCATCAGGGCTGCTTCTGAGGCAGGGGCTGAGACTATTGTCTTGTGCGACACCAACGGCGGAACTATGCCGCCTAAATTACAGGAGATAATAGAAGTAGCGCGGGGGGAGATAGATACCCCCCTTGGTATCCATGCCCATAATGACGCCGGCGTAGCCGTGGCTAATTCCATTATCGCGATTACCCTGGGTTGTGTCCACGTGCAGGGAACCATTAATGGCTATGGTGAACGATGTGGTAATGCTGATCTTTGCGCGGTCATCCCTAATCTTCAATTAAAATTGGGTATCCCCTGTTTGAGTGACTCCCAACTGGAGAAGTTGACTGAGACATCCAGACATGTTTCTGAAGTAACCAACCTGGCCCCCAGGATGCATCAACCCTATGTCGGATATTCTGCCTTTGCCCATAAAGGCGGCATCCATGTCAACGCTGTGGAGAAAAATCCCGTTACCTACGAACATGTCCAGCCGGAGAAGGTTGGGAATCAGCGGCGTATTCTTATCTCCGAGTTGTCAGGAAGAAGCAATATCCTTTCCAAGTCAGAAGAATATGGACTCGACCTGACCCGGGATGAAAAGAAGACAAAACAGATCCTCGAAAGATTAAAGGAACTGGAACACGAAGGCTATCTGTTCGAGGCAGCGGATGCTTCCTTTGAACTGCTTATCAAGAAAAATACCGGAGCTTACCGGCGTTTCTTTGACATCTTAGGATTTCGGGTTATTGTTGAGCGTAGAGAAGACAACAAACTCACTTCTGAAGCAACCATAAAGCTGGAAGTAGATGGTGAAACAGAGTATACAGTAGCGGAAGGAGACGGCCCGGTTGATGCCCTGGACAAGGCCTTAAGAAAGGCCCTGGAGAATTTTTATCCTGTCCTTAAGGGCATTCATCTAACTGATTTCAAGGTCAGGGTCCTGGATGCCAAAGAGGGCACAGCCGCCAAGGTGAGGGTCTTGATTGAGTCTTCCGGGCTGGATGCCACCTGGGGAACAGTGGGCGTTTCAGAGAATATCATTGAAGCCAGTTATCAAGCTTTGGTTGATTCTATCGAATATGTCCTCCTTAAGAAGGAGATTGAGGGGACATTGTAGATTGCGGATTTTGGATTGCGGAATGCGGAATTGAAAACAAAAAGAGCAGGCGAGATAAGTTAAATCCGCAATCCGAAATCCGCAATCCGAAATGGAGTGTTATGGTCAAGACATTAATGATTATTGGTGGCGGTACGATGCAAATCCCGGCTATTCGTGTGGCCAAGGAGATGGGGCTTAATGTTGTTGCCACCGATTATAATCCTAATGCCCTGGGTTTTTCTATGGCTGATGTGGGCATCGTAATGAGCACCAAGGACATAGAAGGCTCAGTCCGGGTAGCCAAAGAATATGCTCAAACCGGCAGAATAGATGGAGTTATTACGGTCGGAACCGATGCCTCTATGACCGTGGCGGCTGTGGCTAATACCCTGAAACTGCCGGGCATTCGATTTGAGGTCGCTGAACGGGCCACTAATAAGCTCAAGATGAGACACTGCTTTGCCAAAAATGGGGTTCCTTCTCCGCGGTTCTGCGAGGCATGGACCCTGCGGAATGCTTACAAGGCAGCGAAAGAGATCGGCTTTCCCCTGGTGATCAAGCCTTCTGACAATATGGGCGCCCGTGGAGTAATCAAAGTCGCAAGCGAGGATGAAATAAGAGATGCCTTTCAACAGGCTAAAGCTGCCTCCCCTTCCGGGGAGATTGTGGTCGAGGAGTTTATGCTCGGAGACGAGCTCTCTATTGATGCCTTAGTTTATGACGGCCAGGTGATCTTTGCCGGGATTGCCGACCGCATTATTGATTTCCCCCCTTATTTTGTCGAATTAGGACATACCTTACCTTCATCTCAACCAAAGGAAGTGCAGGAGGCGGCCTGTTCCTGCATGGAAGCCGGGATCAGGGCGCTGGGGATAGATCAGGGGGCGGCTAAAGGGGATATCAAACTTACTCCTCAAGGCCCAAAGATTGTGGAATTAGCGGCCAGATTGTCAGGGGGGTTTATGTCTGGCTATACCCTTCCTCTGGCCACCGGGATGAATGTTATTCAAGGGGCAATTGAGATTGCCCTGGGTGGGAAACCCACGGTCATGGCCACGGCCAATCGGGTTTCAGCCGAGCGGGCCATTATTCCCCATCCCGGCCGGGTGGTCTCCATTACCGGAGTTGAAGAGGCCGGGAAATTACCTCAAGTAGCCGAGGTGATCCTTAATGTCGAACCCGGTGATGTCTTGAAAAAATTGACCTCTAATCTGGGTAAAGCGGGAAATGTTATTACTGTGGCTGACACCAGAGAGGAAGCGGTCGGCGCGGCTGAAAAGGCCCTCGGATTGATCAGAGTCGAAATAGGCGCTCCACCGAGCTTAAGCTGGAAGGAGATTAAACAGTCTGCCCAGGCTAAATTTAAAAGGGTATGCCAGGTTTGCAGCTTATGTGATGGCCGGGTTTGCGCCGGAGAGGTACCAGGCATGGGTGGAGCAGGCACAGGCAGTTCTTTTAAAGACAATCTGGCTGCCCTGGCTAAATACAGGGTCAATGTGACGACTATCCACGATGTTTCCTCGCCGGATACGAGAGTGGATATCTTTGGTCTTTCTTTAGAGACACCTATCCTGGCTGCCCCTATTACCGGGACACAAACCAATATGGGGGGGGCTATTGAGCCCCAGGAATATACCCGGACTATACTGGAAGGATGCCGGTTGACCGGAACGATTGGGATGGTCGGTGATGGGTCCAGCCCGGATCATTATCAATTGGAGCTGGCTGTGGTTCAAGCGGCTAATGGATGGGGTATCCCGATATTTAAGCCCCGGCTTCACCAGGAACAAATACTGACCAGGATCAGGGCGGCTGAAACAGCTTCGGCCGTAGCCGTAGGCATAGATGTCGATGCCGCCCGGTTTATCACTATGGCGGCTAAAGGACAACCGGTTGGGCCCAAGACAGTAGCGGAACTAAAGGAGCTGATAAACTCGACCAGGCTTCCCTTTATCTTAAAAGGAATAATGACGGCAGCCGATGCTGAAAAAGCGGTCTTAGCCGGCGCGGCGGCCATTGTTGTCTCTAATCATGGGGGCCGGGTGCTTGATTACATGCCTGGAGCGGTTGATGTTCTGCCAAAGATAGTGGAAGCAGTAGGAGATAAGATAATAGTTATGGTTGACGGTGGGATAAGAAGCGGGTTGGATGTCTTGAAATGTCTTGCCCTGGGGGCAAAGGCCGTCCTGGTGGGGCGACCGCTTGCTATCGCGGCCGTAGGTAAAGGCATCTCCGGAGTGGAGTTTATCATTAAGCAATATACTGATCAATTAAAGGAAGCGATGGTTTTGACCGGAACGGCTTCTTGTCAGGAAGTGAAGAGGGAGATCGTTTTTAAAGAAGAATAACGCTTTACGGCCTTGTTCATCGTTTGGGCCAGTTGGGATAGAGTCCACAGTCTACATAGTCCACACAGTCCTTAGAAGATATAGTGGTTAAGAAAAAGATTTTGGGGTTGGCTATCCTTTGGAGTTCAGGC
>JASEGY010000329.1:0-581 GCA_030019105.1 bacterium
AACCCAAAACTCCATCACCCCCTTTTTAATCAAGTCCCATTTTGAAAACGGTCTCCTATTGTTGATACCTATACCGACGTCTCTGACCACGTTTTCACCATAAACAACCCAATAGTTGATTACTTCCAGTTAGACGGTATTCCAGGGACAGTTGCAGCAGGTGAACCCGTAACCCTTCAGGTCACGGCCAAAGATAGTGAAGGAAATACTCGAACCGATTATCGGGGCACGGTTGATTTTGCCTCCTCTGATCCACAGGCCATCTTACCTGATGAGTATACCTTTACTCCGGAGGATCAAGGAGCGCACTCTTTTGAGATTACCTTTAAGACTGCTGGCCAACAGAATCTAAGGGTAGATGATTTTTCTGCCGGGGTGTGGAGTGAAGTACCGCAAATCACCGTGGTCCCAGGGACACCTTCAAGGATAGTTAAGGTCTCCGGGGATGGTCAGCAAGCGGATACCGGCACAACTCTACCGGCCCCATTTGTGGTGATGGTGACCGATGATTACAGCAATCCCTTTCCGGCATCGTTTCATTTAGCCTGAAAATCGTTGGAGATCGGTTTACACTTTTGGGG
>JASEGY010000329.1:589-4374 GCA_030019105.1 bacterium
CGGCATCGTTTCATTTAGCCTGAAAATCGTTGGAGATCGGTTTACACTTTTGGGGAGTTTAGGCTTTAGCCTTTCAGAAATAAAATCCTAAAGGATTAACTCCAGGGGAGTTATGCAACCTAATTTAAACTCGGACAAGCAACTCCGCTTCAAAAGTGTAAAGCTGCTATTGGGACGATTTGAAACGATGCCCCCTTTCCGGATATTGCAGTCGTTTTTCAGATTACTAACCATCCTGAGGGGGCTACTGGACAATCTCTGTCTACAGGCACTGATACCACTGATAGTCAGGGAAAGGCGGAGACAACTTTAACTCTGGGCGACACACCAGGAACTTATAGCGTCGAAGTCACTGGGACAGGCCTTACCTCAGCGACCTTTATCGCTACAGCTATAGGCGAGGCGGTGAATGTAGCTCCAACCATTAGCATCACCGAGCCGGATGGAGTAAATGACATGGCCGATACCTTCTATACCATCCGATGGACAGATGCTGATCCGGATGATAATGCCCTGGTTAGCCTTTACTATGATTCGGATGATACAGGCTATGACGGCACGGAAATAGTCACCGGCCTATCAGAGGACAATCCGGCAGCCACTTATCTCTGGAACATCTCAGGTATGCTGGAGGACAGCTATTACATCTACGGGGTAATTGCCGACGGGGTGAATCCACCGGATTCTGATTACAGTGATGGGCCGCTGACTATTGAGCATGCCCCCACACCGGATACTACCCCACCAGCGCAGATTACTGATCTGGCAACGGGTAGTCCGACGACTAATTCGTTTACTCTGATCTGGACGGCGCCGGGGGATGACGGCAACAGCGGGACGGCGGCGGCTTACGATATTAGATATTCTACCTCAGCGATAACAGGAGCGAATTGGACTTCAGCCACTCGGGTAACCGGGGAGCCGGTTCCGCAGGCAGCCGGAATGGTTCAGAGTCTTACGGTAGGTGGTCTGGCCTCAGGCACGACCTATTATTTCAGGATGACCGCCTCGGATGAGGCGCCCAATGTCTCGGCCCTGTCCAATGAAGCTATTGGAACTACCTATTCAGCCGCCAATCCTCCTGTGCAGGTAGTTGTGTCTTCTTCTCAGCCGGCCGGGGGGTATTTCTGGTTGGAGGTTAATGTAGGGAATGCAGGGAATCCGGTGGAGGATCTCTTCGGGATTTCCTTTGTGGTCGAGCCTGAGCCTTCCGGGTTGTTGACGGTAGAGGAGATAGTGGTGGATACCACGGAGACAACGGGGCTGTTAGGTCAGGGACTATCAGCGGCCCAGAGAGCCGAGCTTATTTCTACTGAGGAGATATTACAGGGTGGAGATGAGGCCAGGGTTGGTTTGTCCCGGCGGAGACAGCACGGGAACTTAGCCGGCGGTTACGGCCGGGTGGCCCGGGTGTTGTATCACCTCTCGCCAGGGGCGACAGTGGCCGGCAGCGTCTCCTTTAACCTGACCGGTCTCTCAGCCTACCGGATGGACGGGACGCCGGTAAACCTTTCTGTTCAGGGGGCCCAGATAACGGTCGGTCAGATCGAGGTTTGGCCCGGGGATACGGATAACAATGGAGTGGTGAATGAGCTTGACATCCTGCCGGTGGCTAATTACTGGCTTTCGACCGAGACGGCCAGGGCCGCAGGTTATCCTTCTCAGGCTAAAGGAGGTTGCCAGCGGGATATATCTGTATCAGCTCCGGGCCGGGCATTATCTCTCAACCAGGAAGATGATTATACTCAAGTGATTGCGAAATGCGGAGTTAAGAATCTAAGGTAATTAAATCTCTCGCAAAGGCGCAAAGACGCAAAGGGAAACAAGGGTTGGACGGTTTTCCTTAGAAACCAGGTTTCGGCCTTGTTCATCGTTTGGGCTATTGGATCAATTTTGTAGTGGTTGAGCTTGCTCGACATTACGGCAGAGCAAGCTCTGCAACTACAACACCCAATTTGATCAAGCACTTTTTGCCGAAACGATGAACAAGGCCAGTAATTAAATCTCATGCAAAGGCGCAATTGAACCCTCTCAAAGGGCGAAAATGTTATTTTTACCCTTAACAGGTGAGGGGAAAAATGGTATAATTATCTATCAATTTGGGTTGGTGAAGAGATATTTAGAAAGGAAGTTGGTAAATGAACTGGGTACCCCCCCCCAACGCAACAGCGTAAATCACGATATCAAGATTCTGATAACCAAAAGCTTAGGTGTGTCTTGTCTACTTGACGGAAGATGCCTGGGCTTTTTTCATTGTTTAGCCACGAATAAACACGAATTAGCACGAATTTTTCGGTGGTGTCTGAAATTAAGCTCTTAGAAACCAGATTTCTTAGAGAAACATAGTTTCTGGACGGTTTGAAATCCGAAATCAAATGAAAGGAGGATGAAGATGATGATGAAATCCGGAAGGTGGATATTGGTTGGAGGTTTGGTCTCAATCCTGATGATGGGGGGGCTGGGCTTGGCGATGGGAAAGAAGGTGGAAAAAGAAGAGGCAACTACGCAGGTTGAGGTGGAGCAAAAGAAAGTTGAGGCTGAGCAAAAGCAAAAGGGAAATGAGGAGACTGGGAAAGCCAAGGTCGAAACTGAAAGAAAGTCACCGGAAGGGAATAAGGTAACTTCAGAGAAACAAGGGATGGGAAGCAATAGACCTCTCTTTATTCCTCAGACAGAAAGAATTAAAGAAAATATTCATAACAGGATATTTGTTACCGAAAGGGCAGTTGGTCCCTATCTTATTCCAGATAAAATATACTTTGCTGATAAAGAGGGAAATTTGATTGCATCAAGAAATATATTCCCTGAGGATACTAAAAAGAGAGGGAGTGTGAGGATATTCAAGTCCCCTGGTGGTAAATATATTGCAGTAGAGAGTGATTATTCTATTCCTGCTGATGCAACAGATACAGAGGCATGGGAATTTGAAGGAGAATTTGTAAAGGCTTCCGGAGCATTTAGAGTTATGGAAGGCTCTCGGATAAACGGGGTTAATAGCTGATTTAGTGGTAGCTCGACAGTGAAAAGTTCTCAGCTTTTTATAGGGCAGAGGTTCTGTAAGTCGTTGAAACCAAAGCGGTTTACCCACACATCCCTATCTGGAATGCGAAAAACTTAACTATTGAAAAATCAAGCACTTATAGAGAACTTTTAACTGTCGAGGTGGTAGAAAAGGGGCGAAAAAAATTGCTTGCTCTCTGAAAAGATGAAAAGGCCAGGGACAACTGAAGATTAAAAGAGAAAAGCAAGACAAGTGGACAGTCTATTCCCTGGGTGAATTATCAACCTCCTTCTAAGTTTCAATAAAGCGGCTACTTAGATATAATCCGCTCATTATACCAGGCATCAATATGTTGACACATAGCGACAAGAGCGGTTCTAACAAACCAGTGTTTAGTAGAACGGACTCTAACTTTTTCTAAGTCATAATCAACTTTCATCCGTTTATTACATCGTTCAGAACTGGTCCGTCTTTTCATCTTTTCTTTCCACAGATCAGATGAACGAGGGATTCTCGTAAAGAGTCTATAATCCCAGTCAGGGTGGATGTAGATAGTCCTTCCATATTCACTGGGAGAACAAGTAGGAGCATCTTTGCATAGATTGAGTCTTTCTGCATAAGGGAGTTTATATAAAGGACATCGCCATTTAAGTCTACAGCGGTCCTGACAGAATCCCCAGAAAGTCATTTTGCCGCAAGAACATGAAGGAGAACCATCATCGTTAATAGTGTAAGCATTCAGTGAAACCGTATTGCAAGAAATGTAAAATTATTTTACGGAAGC
>JASEGY010000032.1:0-1102 GCA_030019105.1 bacterium
ATTGCCCCAAGTTATTGAGAAGGTACAAAATCGCAGATTATGCCCGCGTTGAGTAAAGCTAACTCTACAGGTCGAAATTTTGATGCGATTGCCTTGGAAAAATTTCTATTTGACAAATTCATTTATATATGATATAATCCATATATGATGTAGTTATAAATCAAGGTGGGGTATTAAGCAGAGGAGCTTGTCTCTACCAGAAGAAAGTCAAGGGATCAAATAAATATGAAACTTTCAACAAAAGGCAGGTATGGTTTGAGGGCCATCCTGGAGTTAGCGCTTAGCGGAGAAGGCGCATGTCTCTCTATAAATGATATTGCCCAAAAGCAGGGTATATCCTTTCCGTATGTGGAACAACTTATGGTAAAGTTAAGGAAAGCCGGGTTAGTGGAGAGTATTCGGGGACCTAATGGTGGATATTACCTCTGCAAGCCGGCCGCAGAAATCAAGGCCAGTGAGGTTCTCCGGATAGTTGAGGGACCGATTGAGATTGTTCATTGTGCCGGGTTAAAGAAAGATGCGGAAGAATGTAAGCGGGCAGGAGAATGTGCGACTCAATTGCTCTGGACAAAAGTGAGCCAACAAATGGCCCGGCTGCTGGATGGGATTTCACTGGAAGAATTGGCTAAGTGGGAAAAGGAACTGAAAGAAAAGAAGATATGTAAACAGGGGAGTGAACACCGGTGATCGGTAATCAGGTTATGTGAAATCTGTGTTCCTTATTTTTGCACGGCTAAGCAGTTGCAAGTTGGGGTATATTATTTTTTCCACGTCCTTTAAACCGTCGAGACATGAGAATGGAAGATAAAGAATTGGGATTTTCTACAAAAATTGCATATTCATTACGGGTTAAACCAAGATATTCATATAACGATTCTTCAGAATCTCCATCATGCCATTGATCAATAAAATCGTCAATTTGTTCCAACATAACCCGGCCTTCAAGACAAAGGTCTACAAAGGTTTTATTCTTTTTAAACATCAATTTTCCTCCCCTTAAGTGGGTCTTTAATAAAACGCCCTGTTTGATGGTGAATCACCCCTAAACGTGATTAACAACATTGCCTAAAGTCATGGATCACGCCACCTTTGCAGGATTTTA
>JASEGY010000032.1:1110-12913 GCA_030019105.1 bacterium
ACCATACCGGCTTTCGAACCGGTCAGGATAGACCTGGATGAACTCTTCAAAGTTCTTCTCGATAATCCGGTAGAACTTTGAGGCTTTAGGCTGCCGCTGTCTATATACTCCCTTGAGGGTTGTAGCCATAGAAAAACTCCAGTAACAAAACTCCGGAGAATTCGGCTCTCTTTAACAAAACTCCAGAGAATTCGGCTCTCTTAAGTGTAAGAAAAGCTCTTACTATTAAGATCGTCAAGCTCCCTGGGAAACTGAAGACTTTCCCTGAGAATACAAGTGGGCAGTCAATGGTCTTTTGTGAAATAAGATTGACAAAGTCTATTTGATGTGCTATTATTCAAGCAGGAAGGTATCTGAGCAGCAATTTATTGCGGGCAACCCTGACAACCGTGGGCAATCGATAGATAAGTCAAGAGAGCAATTAGACTTGCAACCCGAGAGGATCGCCTAACCTGAGGATTCAGCGGACGGGCTTACCGCCGGGGAGCGTTCCGAAAAAGCTTCCTATGCCGTTTATGCATAACAAAGTAAAGAATAAGCAAACCTGCAGCCGCAAGGTGGTAGCTGAGTCAGAGCAAGGTCTGAAAGCAAGGTGGTTGGTTTGCCGCCCAGGGTTAGCTGTAGTTGTCGGAATAGCAAGCCTACTGCGGACAAAGTTGACAATCGTGGGCAACTCCACAACCGCAAGGTGGTAACAAGGTCTGAAAGCAGCGTAGTTGGTTTGTCACGCAGGGGTCGTTTTGCTGTCGGAGCAGCAGCCTATTGCGGACAGACTTATCAACGAAGGAGGATAAAGATGTTTTTTAGGCAAATAGGCCAAGGGGCGATGGTTCTGCTCTTTTTATTCGACCTTGCCGTGTTTCCTGTCCGGGCGGAGGTAATTTATTTCGCTGACGATTTTGAGAAAGGGCTTGATAAATGGTATAGTTGGGATTCCTGGGGGCTTACTAATTCCCTATATCGGAGTGGTAGTTATTCCCTCACCGATAGTCCGGATGGTGATTATGCCAATAATGCAGATGCCATCGTAACTATTACCGGTGATATTGACCTCTCTGCCTCCACTTCTCCTGTATTGACCTTCTGGCATAGATACTCTATTGGATGGTATGATTATGCCTCTGTAGAGATTTCTACAGATGGAGGGGAGACATGGTCTGAATTAAGGAAGCTGTCTTCTGGTGATCAGAGTACCTGGACATTGGAACAGATTGACCTGAGCGATTACAAAACCTATCCGGTGAAGATAAATTTCAGGTTACAGGAATCTGGCTCCTACGAAGGTGACGGTTGGTATATTGATGATGTGGAGATAAAGGAAAGAGATGAGGCTACCTTATCCCTTCCCTTTCATGACAGTTTTGAGAATGGGCCTGGCCACTGGATAGTAAGTGGTTGGGACTGGGACTTGACCACAGCCACTTCTCTCAGTGGCAGTCATTGTCTTACTGACAGTCCGGATGAAAATTATCCCAATAATGCCAGGGCCATCATAACCCTGGCAGGCTGCCTGGACCTCTCTGCCTCCACTTCTCCTGTATTGCTCTTCTGGCATAAATATTCCATTGGATGGGGCGATTATGGGGAGGTGGAGATTTCTACGGATGGAGGGACGACCTGGTCTGAATTAAAGAAGTGGTCTTCCGGTGATCAGAAGACATGGACATTGGAGCAGATTGAGCTGAGTAATTACAAGACCTCTCAGGTAAAGGTAAGATTCCGGTTAGCCGAAACCGGTTTGTCCGAAGCTGACGGCTGGTATATTGATGATGTGATCATAACGGATATTGATTTATCTCCTGACCAACATCACCCACAGACGGTCATAGATTCCTTTACGGCCGATCCTGCTTCTGGTAAGCCACCGCTGAGTGTGGCCTTCATCTGTGAGGCCCATGACATCGATGGCTATATCATCTTGTATCGCTGGGACTTTGACGGAGACGGCCATATGGACAAGACCACCACTACCGGTTCAATCAGCCAGGAGTACCGGAAGCGAGGCATATATCAGGTCAACTGCACCCTTCTAAATAACCGGGGGGCCATAGCCACGGCTGGCCCGCTGACAATCACTATAGATGAAATTCTGCCCCGGATACCCCAAATATTTGTGGCTCCTACAAGCCACGACTTCGGGGATGTCCCGATAGGAAGCCCCTCAGCGCCTCAGATATTCACCATCTCTAACCCAGGTAAAGCAGACCTGGTAATAGGCTCAATCACTCTTACTCCAGATGCCTCTAAGTTCAGTCTTCAGAAGGATAACTGTTCAGGCCGGACATTAGCGCCCTCAAGAACATGCACCCTCAAGGTGGTCTTTTCACCCACATCGCCAGGCTCAAAGGGGACAAATATCACCATTGCTTCCAATGACCCGGCTGCTTCCACCTTGAATCTGCCCTTAAGGGGAACAGCACCTGAGATAGCCCCTTTATTACCCCCCACCCTTGTCACGGCTACTGCTGGAGATGGAAAGGTGACCCTCAGTTGGGTTCCTGTTCCAGGGGAAACATCATACCATATCTACTGGGCAACAACATCAGGTGTTAGCCGGGCCACAGGCACAAAGATATCTAACGTTACCAGCCCCTATATTCACTCAGGCCTCAAGAATAACACCACCTATTACTATGTGGTAACAGCAGAAAATAGCTATAGTGAAAGTGATGAGTCGGATGAGGTAAAGCAGACTCCTTATCGCCAGGCCGCAACTTTTGCCCGTATTATTGGAAAGCCTGGTTATGATCGCTTTCTCCATCTGGTAAAGGCGCCAGACGGAAGCCTTATAAGTATTGGTTCTACTAATGACAGTAAGTTAGCCGTTGTGCTCAAATTTAATCCTGAAGGAGACATCATCTGGCAGAAATCCTTTGGATTTGATAGCTACAAGGGTTATTTTAGCCAGGCCAGGCTTATTTCATCAGACTTAGCCATGGTCTCTGGTTGGGCTTATCCCTTAGGGGATTATGCTCAGGATGCCTTCCTGGGAAAGCTCAACATAAACACAGGGAATATGGAAGAGCATAAGTTTTACCACGATACAAGTGATGGTCATAACTGGTTTAATGATGGGATCATTGCCTCTGCCGGCGGATTTATTGGCCTGGGTAAAGGATGGGATGGTCAGGATAGACTACACCTTATCAAGCTTGACTACAACCTTAATAAGAAATGGGAAAAATCCTTTAGCTTTGGCTCCAATCTTAACAATGTTGGTGTTTCTATAATTGAGGACGGCGGATACTACTACCTGGCCGGTTTTACATGTTATAATAAAGAAGATGAGGGATATACAACAGATATGGTTATAATGAAACTGGACTCTTCAGGGAATAAAGTCTGGTATAAAGTTATAGGTGGGCCAGGCAATGATGGAGGAAGATTCGAAGACAACACTTTGTATTCGCGGATGTCAAAGATAATAAAGACACAGGATAATCACTATGCCTTTATTGCTCAAACGGAAAGCTTTGGCACAAATACGGCTTTGCTCCTGATCAGCTTTGATCCGGATGGGAGCATTATTGCTGCCAGGCTTATCGATGGCCCTGGAAAAAAAACTATCCAGCCAACTACTAATGTCGTGGCTCAGGCTCCTGATGGTAGTTTCATTGTTGGTTTCACCTCAGACAATAATGGGGTTATTATCAAGATAGATTCGGACTTAACTAACATCCTCTGGCAAAGGAGGTACTTTGCCGGAGAGTATACTTGTCTTTCCGGAGTTTTTGCTGATAATTCAAGCCTATATGTGGTGGGAAGGGTGGAATCGGCTGGAGAGTCGGATGCCCTGATAATGAAAACAGATTTAGATGGCCATGTTTTTGACCCCTGTGTGAATTCAATAGAGGCTGGTGACCTTACCATTTCTGATGTGACGATTTCTGAAATGCTTATTCCCTGTCAGGAAGGCGCAGTCAATACCCAGGAGGTAACCGATAGAATAGTAACCATTCAGGATGCCGCTCTGGGGCCAATATGCGTGGAGCGTTAAGCTTAAGCGTTATTACACTTATACGCTCCACGCTCTATTCTTCACTAATGCCGCCTCTAAGGCCGCCTTCAGCATAATGAATGATTCTCGGGGTGATAAAGATTATCAGTTCTGTTTCATATGAGGTCCTGGTTGTCTTTTTAAAAAAAGCCCCAAGAAGAGGAATGCGGCTTATAAATGGGATTCGTGAAACGTTATCTTCTTCATGTTCCTGAATTAATCCACCGATAGCGATAGTCTGACCATCCCTGGCCGTAATAGTTGTCTTTATCTTTCTACGACCTATAACCGGTGGTTTATCACCCGCCAGTGTTCCACCAATTACTTCACTTACCTCTGACTCAACTTGCAAAATAATATTCTTATCTTCAGTCACAAAGGGGGTAAATCTCATGTCCACACCTGCTTTTACCGATTGAAGCCTGGTAATTTCTCTATCTACAGGACCTGAAGTCAAAGAGATATACTTTTCCGTACCAATGGTAATCTCTGCTGTCTCAGTATCCTGAGCTAATATCTTGGGATTGGCCCGAGTTTTTGCTTTACCTTGCTCAATTAAAGCCCTTATGGTTAGTAAGGCCTTATGAGCAAAATCACCGGCTTTTTGGTAAGTTAATTTGCCTGTAAGGCTGCTTAATTCAGCCGAAACCTCCTCTCCTGCCCCCTCCCAGTCCATACCCAGGCTCTTACTGACATCTAATGATACTTCGCTGATCAATACCTCCAGGAGTATTTGTCTGCGCCTTTTATCAAGCAAATCAAAGTTATCTCTGATCCGTTCAATTATATTATCAGGAGCAGTAATAGTAATAAGATTTCGATCTTTACTCAGCCTGATATAAGGCGCATAAGAAGCCGGTATAAGCTGAAGTAAATCTTCTGCTTTAAGATGCTTTAGTTTATATCTTTCCGTCCGGCTGGAAATATTGAAGGAAGGGCTTTGTGGGTTAGTTCCGCCGACTAAATAATAGTCTTCCACCTGACAAAATGTATAACCAAGCGGGAAAAGAAGCATTTTCAAGGCCTTCTCTAAGGGGACTTCTTCTAACTCCAAAGAGACCACCCCTTGAACCGTAGGATCGGGGATAATAGGAACCTGTATTTGAGACGAAATATCCCGTAAGGCCTGGCGAAGG
Source organism: bacterium (assembly GCA_030019105.1). Taxonomy (GTDB): domain Bacteria; phylum UBA9089; class JASEGY01; order JASEGY01; family JASEGY01; genus JASEGY01. The sequence continues at coordinate 6,244 of JASEGY010000032.1, forward strand.
TCCGCTTCGATAAAGACATTACTTATCAATATTTCTTTTTCTTCCTCTCCGCCGACTAATGAGGGAAAACACAGGCCCACCACTATCAGAAGGATTTTCAGACAGGTTTTCATTTAATCCTGAACTCCTCTTTTGTATAAAGTGATTCCTTTTCATTATAATCTATCTTAATTGAAACAGTATACTTTCCGGAAGATAGAGACTTTTCAGGAGAGTGATAACTGGCCCTCATCTCAACCACATCTCCAGGCATCACCGGATGCTCTTTAAATAAAACTTTTCCTACTTCTTGAAGATTTCTATACATAATCTTGGCCTCACCTCTGGGGTTAAGGGCTACATTCCCCTCATTGAGAAAGGCCACCTTTAGATCAATCTTTTTCTTGCCTGGAGTTATTTCTACCTCTCCTAATTCCCCTGCTTCTTTTATAGTTTTTGAAACAAGCGCCTCTATTTTCACTTTCTGCTGCTCAGAAAGTATATACTCTGTTTCTACTGACTCTATGGTTAAGATAAGGCTTCCATACAACCCGCCTGCCTTCTCTTTATCTACTTTGAACATAAGGTTTATACCTTTTTCCCCGCCAGGATTAAGGATTACCTCCTCTGGTCTAATCTTCAGGATATTATTTAAAGAATAGGGGGTCTGGCCGGCCTTAAGATATCTTATTTTTCCCTCCCGGTCATAAGAAATATCACCCAGTTCTGCTTTTATTTTTAATGTTTCCATCTCCTCGTTTTTCAACCGAAGAGGCACAGAGCGGTATCCACCTGGCGGGATTTCAACTTTTATCTGGGCCGGAGTTACTTCCAGGGCTATAGTAGAAGCGTTGGCGCTGGTTTCAGAAGAGGCTTCCCTCTTTATCGAATCTTTTTCCTCCTCTATTCTAAACTTAAATTCTTTTGATACAGCGCTTATCTCCTGAAAGTGGATGGAGGCTGAAGCCGTATAAGTTCCTGGCTGGCAATGCCTTTTGGGACTAAGTATAATATCATACTCAGTCTCAGGAAAAATTGCCTGCTCTACACTTAATTTTATTCTTTCAATTATCCTTTTATGTTCATCCATTATACTTAGATACCCAAGTCCCTTCTTGACAAGGATATTCCCCATATTGGCCACAGTACAGAGAAACCTTCTTCCCTCTTTTTCGGTTGGTGGTTGATAGGAGATATTATTTATTTGGACTTGCTCACGTATTCTTCCAGGTATAGTTATCACGATTAGGCTGCCCATTCTCCAACGAGGGGTAATATTTATTCCTTTAGTTGGTCTTTGTTCAATTATTGCCTCACACATTACGGCGGCATAGGCGCTGCCGGAGGCAGAGCCGGGAATAGATATCTCCGCCTTAATCTCTTTTTTCTCATTCGGAAGCAGATGAAGGTATTGAGTCTCTAATCTAATCCCTTTAGCGCAGGAATATTTGGTAGAACCTAGATCGGGAAATTCTAACTTCCCCTCCCTATTTTTAGTAAGGTCTGTCGTATAAAGACGAAAATTCAGTTCCTCCGCACTATCATTTACCACGGTAAGGGTAGTCTCTCTTGTTGCCCCGGCCGGGATGTTCATCTCCACAATTGGCGGGCCTAAAATAATAGCCATGGCCAAAGATGGGCATGAGACAGAGTAAAGGATAATAAATACACAGCTTAACCTTCTTAACATTCTAACCTCCCTACACCCTGAAAAGGCGAGACAAAATTTAGACCAGACTTATGTAAATGGTACCAGGTATCACCTCGCCAAATAGTATAACATCACTCCATAAGGATGTCAAGGGAAATTAGGGGAGAAGATGTAGCCTGGCAAGCAAACTGAGGACAAGCCATTGACCCTGGCCTTTCCGAAAGCTCGAAGCTTTCGGAAAGGCAAATGCCTGTCCCCAGTTTACTGCTACGTGACAGATAGATGGCAAGCTATTCTAAGACACTACTACGGACGACAGACAACTGACCTAAAAAGTAATACCCACCCCTCTTCCCTTTAAAAGAGAAGAAAGGTGGGTATCCTTTACGGTGTTTATTACATTTAATCTATCAATAAACACCCGTTACAGAGCTGCCGATACCGTAATCACTGCTGATCCTGCATAATCTCCCGGAGAAGTATGAAATGGAACTACAATCTTATTCCATAGCTTGTATAAGCCATGGTTGGGGATGTTCTCTACAGTGGCGGTCGTGCTAACCCATGGCTCCCCAGTCTCAGTATCCTGAGTAACCGGCACTACGGCGGTTGGCAGAGCCAGAAACACCTCATTATCATCCGAGTTAAATGGCCGGCTTAACATATAGGTATTGTCAATGCCGCCCATATTATAGGGATCAGTAGTGTTTTCCAACGTAACATTTATCGGTGTATTTCCATGAACATTCAGCTTTATGCAGTCGGTAATGTACGTCCCTGGTTTGTTGACTATCCAGTCAATATTCGTTCCCAGGGATATTCCCGCGTAAAGCCAATTCTGTACATCTATTGTTGTTGTTATATCAAAGATATGCGGCCCTGCACACCACCGGCCTTGCGGATTCGTCTTTAAGACTGTTGCCAGATTAGCAGGATCAGACAACTTTACCACGTTCCCCTGTGCATCACGACCCTCCAGTTGCGCCTCTCGGATTCTCTGCACTTGTATATCAGCGTTGTATGCATTCATTTGTATTACCGGGCCTATATAGGCATCATCGTTCACGATAACACTCTCAGCACTTGCTGTACCTACTACCAGCCCTACCATTAACAGGGCGCCCAACAATCCTAATACTAACTTTTTCATCCTCATTTCCTCCTTAATTTGTTTTAGAATCTTACTACCCCATGGCGCTGTCTGGCGAGATTTTAATTCTCCCTCCTTCCAACATCTGTTCCTTTTGAGTTAGGGGGAATTCCGAACTCACCGCCATTAACCAAGCGCCAATGGTTACCACCTTTCTTTCTTTCTTATCTCTACCTCACCTCCTTTTCTATTTTTATTTAACCTCTTTTTGTATCCTCTTCAAATCTATTGGTATATCTGGTTGTAGGTTGTAGGCGTGATTAACAACATTGCCTAAAGTCATGGATCACGCCACCTTTGCAGGATTTTAGCCAGAGCTCGTCGGCGAGCCGATGGAGCCCGGATTTCTTCGAGATGCGCACGCGCTCTCAGGGCCAAAACTTTAGGCGTTTTTGTTAGTCACGGTTGTAGGTTATAAGTTGCAAGTTAACCATCACACCAACGAACCTACCACTTACAACAGATACCCATTAAATTTGAAGAGGATACCTTTTTTTCTCTCTCCCTCCTTTCCTTAATATTTTAGTACCTTCTCAATAAATCGCGGCTTTGTAAGGGCTTTATTTATCAAGCCCAATACGGACGGGTTCGATAAATCAAACCCCTACAAGTGTTCCCCAAGATATTGAGAAGATACAAAACCTACAAAGTCTGCGTTACAGTAACCGTCCATCCATCAGAGTATGTCCCTGGCGTATCAGCGAAGTCTATCTTAATCTTATTCCAAATATAGTATATCCTCGTCAAAACCGGGTCGTTTTGCTCATCCGGAGTTTCTCGCTCAATAGTTATAGTAGATCCCTTTAACTCTCCCGGTGTAAGCCATGTAAGCAGATTCCCCGCCTCATCAGTTAAACTGTTTACCGCAGCCTCTCCCTCGATTACCTTATCACTTGGCAAGCGATCTATACTTCCCTTCTCAAGAGCATACCAGGTGGGAATAGAAGCGCCTCCACCTTCTACGGGGTCGTCCACACCCGAGAATGTAATCTGGGTCGGCACCACAGTTGTCACTACTACAACTCCAATCCCCTCGTTAGCATACGTCCCTGGTTTAGACACATCCCAGTTTATCTCTGTGACGTTAAGAAAACTCATAAATATAGTTGGGTCGGCAAAGAGGCTGGTGCTAAAGGTAGCTGCACCCGATTCTCCTCCTGCTCCTCCTTCAAAAGAGACAGGCCTTGAGCGGTTAAGCTGGTACCCCAACCCTTCTGCCCAGGCAAATTCTATGCTTATAAATAGACTTAAGATTATTAATAATATCCTTTTCATCTTTATCTCCTTTACATAGTAGGGGTAACAGTCATAGTAAAGCCACCGGGGTCATGAAACCAAATATTCTGAGAATCCTCTTGTTCTACGGTAATTCGCTGAGAAAGAGTCACGGTATGCTCCACCCCCGCAGGGAAATAAGTAAAACTTGCATTTAGCCCAGCAGGACCATACGTAACTCCATTCCATGTATACTCCACCTCAACTTCCGGGTTCCCTATTACATCACGCATTTCAATCATATTCCGAATCACATCAGGCACCAGATGCTCAGCTTCGCTAAAGGTAACTGTTACCAGTGCATTTGATTTAAGATGGACCCTGGTAAACTCAGCCGCATACTCTCCTTCACCCGGTGTTGTCCATTCTATATCTGTATAATCAACCGTAAAACTAATATAAGAATCCACCTTTATATTCGTCTGAATAGAGAAAATATGCGATCCGTTGCACCAGCGTCCGGCAGGAGATGTCTTTTGCACCAGAGCGTTATTGGCCAGGTCGGATTGTACATTGGCCGGACAAAAGAGTAAAATAAAGACACTCGAATAGATTAATATCTTTTTCAACATTTTACCGAGAACTCCCATCCTTTGGTCTTCTCCTTCTCATCCTCTTCATGGCCCAAAGAAGGAAGAGCCCACTTCCTACCAATACGGACATACCCAGCCCTGGCCCTGGAATAGGAACAGGATTTGGGGCAGATGCCGGAGGAGGGGGAGGCACAGGATTCTGTTGCGGAGCAAGCCTGGCATTATCTGCTTTCCTCTGTGGTGAACCATGTAAGGTAGTTGGATGCGGAAGCTTAGCTGCCGCCCGGGCAATAAGAGTCCGAGCTGGTGCCGGACCTGGGGGTAGTGAGGGTGGTGAAGATGACATAGTTAAGGTGCAGCCGGATTCAAAGGCGTAGAAGAAATAGCCGTTCCAGGGGAGCATAATTAAGGTCTCATAATAGGTCTCCGTAGTACTATTATAGGCGAAGAGATAAGGATAAATCCAGAAAGATAGGGCCGCATCCCAGAGGGATTTGGCGACGCCACCTTTGGTTACAGTAGCATTCAGGAAGAAGTTGTAGTTACTGGACGATGGTGTCCCAATCATGGTCCAGCCCTGAGCTAGAGAAACAGTTTTATCACCTGAGGCCGAGGCTCCGTCCACATCAACAGTGGCTGGATTTTTAAGCCAGAGCCAGTGCCCTCCACCCATGTGTATCTCTGAAGAGGGACTGTAAGAACCGGAGGCATTGTCATAGGCATCGTATAGGTAGTAATCACCGGTGACATCATCCCCAATGACGGCGCTAGCTGACGGATCCACGGGTTCAACCGGCACAGACATCAGGCTCCAACCAGCCGGGAAGTTCGGAAAGTCAGACTCACTCGCCGGGTTAATGGTTAGGGGAAAGTCCCTGGAGTCAGTCTGGCCCCCGGAGCTTACCTGAACAGTGGCCGTATAGTCTCCCTCGGTGGTTGGTGTGCCTGAGATATCCCCTGTTGAGGAATTAATAGATAGGCCCGATGGCAGTCCTGAGGCAGACCAGAAGTAAGAACCTGTCCCTCCAGTCGCTGTCACTTCAGCCAAGTAAGCCACATCCACCTGTCCGTCGGGTAAGTACTTGGTAGTAATCCTCAAGAGAGGCACGGGCGGGGGAATCGCGTGAATAGTAATGGAGATAGGTTGAGTGTCTGTTTGGGTGTCAGGCAGCAGAGTTGAATCGGTCACCTGAAGAATGCAACTATAGGTTCCAGCCGTAGTGGGGGTGCCGGCGATAGTGACCTCCGGCGTGCCTGAGGTCAGGTTCAGACCCGGTGGCAGAATGCCAGAGTGAATTGACCAGGTGTAGTCTGTTGTCCCTCCGCTGGCCGAAACTGTCTCAGAATAGGCTGTCCCCTCTGTCCCATTAGGCAAAGGCAAGGAAGTGGTATCAATATTCAACTCGTCTGTGGTAACCGTAACCGTCAACTGGTCTGTATCTACTGTCCCATCACTATCCGTCACCTTCAGGGTGACAACACCGCTGCCCCAAGTATTGCTGTTATAAATAGGGGTAGAGTCGTTAGTCGCATCATTATAAGTTAACCCATCGCCAGCCTCAAAATCCCAGTCATAGGTGGCTGTATCACAATCAGCTATCACACTGCTGCTGCCGTCCAACTCTACGCTGGCCCCTTGAAACACAGTCACATCATCACCAGCCTTGGCTACAGGAGCGACATCAGTGACCGTGATAGTTGTAGTTGTATCCTCTGTATCTCCACCAAAATCTGTTATGGTCAGGGTGCAAGTGTAATCGCCCTCATTGGTATATTGATGAGTAGGATTAGTATCAGCGCTTATATTGCCGTCCCCAAAATTCCATAAGTAGCCGGTAATATCCTGGCAGCCATCAGAATCTGAGTTATCAGTAAACTTAAAGATGTGACATTCAGTATTTGAGGCGCTGTCTACTGCAAATTTAGCCGTGGGCTTAGCCGGGGTTACAGTGATAATCGTAGTCGTATCCTCTGTGTCTCCACCGGCATCTGTTACGGCCAGGGTGCAGGTGTAATTACCGTCACTGGTATATTGATGAGTAGGATTAGTATCAGCGCTTATATTGCCGTCCCCAAAATTCC
>JASEGY010000032.1:13010-16595 GCA_030019105.1 bacterium
AGTATTTGAGGCGCTGTCTACTGCAAATTTAGCCGTGGGCTTAGCCGGGGTTACAGCGATAACGGTAGCCATATCCTTTGTGTCTCCACTATTATCGGTTACCGTCAGCCTAACCGTATAAGTGCCATCCGCCCCATATTGATGGGACACATTCTGACCAGAGTCATCTGTGTCTCCATCATCATCAAAATCCCAGTCCCACCAGGTAATAGGCTGGCAAGGATTAACGCTTGAGTTGTCATTAAAGTTAAAGGTATGACATTCGGTGTCCTGGGTAGAATCTACCGCAAATTTGGCTGAAAGAGGACTTATCTTGGCCACAAAGGCATCACTGGCCCCGCTAAGTGAGCCATCAATGTGATCTTTAGTCGGGAAGGCGTTGGATTTAGTCTCTCCTGTGATATAGGCCGCCCCGCAGGAATCAACAGCTATTCCGGCGCCCTTATCATACTCAGTTCCTCCAAGATAGGTGGAGTAGGAAAGGAGGCTTCCAGTTGGGTCTATCCTGGTCACAAAGGCATCATCAGCTCCGCCACTATATGAATAGATATGATCTTGAAGTGGGAAGTCAGTGGACCGCGTCTGTCCTGTGATATAGGCCGCCCCGGAGAAATCAACAGCTATCCCCCAGCCAACATCGTTGGCATTTCCTCCAAGATAGGTAGAGTAGGAAAGAGCGCTTCCTGCCGAGTTTATCTTAGTCACAAAGGCATCCTTGACTATGTTCAGTGTGCTATCGATAGCATTTTGAGTCGGGAAGTCATCAGAGGCGGTCTCTCCTGTGATATAGGTCGCCCCGGAGGAATCAACAGCTATTCCATAGCCCTTCTCAAGACCGCTTCCTCCAAGGTAAGTAGAGTAGGAAAGAGTGTCTCCTGCCGGCGTTATCTTGATTGCAAAGACATCAGCGGTCTCGCTGCAGTCGCAGCAGTTGCAGTTATATATAGGGCCTGAAGTCGGAAAGTCACTGGAATAGGTGTATCCTGTGATATAAGCGGCCCCGGAGGGATCAACAGCTATTGCTGTGCCCTTATCATCCTTTCCTCCTCCAAGATAGGTGGAGTAGGAAAGGGTGTCTCCTGCCGGGGTTATCCTGGTCAAAAAGACATCATAGGATGTCCCGCCAAGTGAGTCATAGATAGCGCCTGAAGTCGGGAAGTCACCGGATTTGGTGTATCCTGTGATATAGGCGGCCCCGGAAGAATCAACAGCTATTCCACGGCCATCATCTGTCCCACCTCCTCCAAGATAAGTGGAGTAGACGAGAGCATTTCCTGCTGGGTTTATCTTGGTTACAAAAGCATCACCGGTTCCGCCGCCAAATGTGCCATAGATAGAACTTTGAGTCGGAAAGCCGGCGGAGGAGGAGGTGAAGCCTGTGATATAAGCGGCCCCGGAGGAATCAACAGCTATTCCATAGCCCATCTCATAACCACTTCCTCCAAGATAAGTGGAGTAGACAAGGGTGTCTCCCCCTGGCGTTATCTTGGTTACAAAGGCATCATAGGTCCCGCCAAGTGTGTCATCGATAGGAATAGGACCTGAAGTCGGGAAGTCGACGGACAGGGTAAGTCCTGTAATATAGGCGGCCCCGGAAGAATCAACAGCTATTCCCAGACCCTGATCAACATTACTTCCCCCAAGATAGGTGGAGTAGGAAAGGGTGGGGTCAATGACCAGGGGATAATCCGGGTTGTAAGAGGCTACTTCAAAACCATAAGTATACAATGCGGAATGCGGAATGCGGAATGCGGATATTTCAATTTCGGATTGAGAAGAACTTCCGAATTCCGAATTCTGAATTGTGAATTTTCCTTCCACCTCTACCCTTTGGCCATCTATTTCCTGATAGATATAAGGCTTTGAATCTTTGAGCTTCCCAAAGGCAGTGGTTATAATTAGCTCCCCTTCCCTGGAGACCTCAAGACCTTCTATCCCTTCAAAACCACATCTTATTACCTCGGGTTCAACTCCGGGCTGGATAATGAACTCATATTCTAACTGCCGGCCATTACCACGGAGTTTCAGGTCTATCCCCGGGTAAATATCCCTATAAAACACTTCTCTATAAATAGGGATGTTACTCCTCCATTTGACCGGGTCATTCCCCCTAAAATAGTTAACCTTACCTTCCTGTTTCCCTTCTGCCTCAATCTCAATCCTTGGCTCTTTATTTGCGCCCAGGCATTTAAGTGAGAAAGAAAGGCGTTCAATTACGGATTGCGGATTACGGATTGCGGATTCTTCTTTTGTGCGCTGTGTTCTGTATTCTGTGTTCTGTCTGTAAAGATCAAAGACTATCTCTTCCTGAGTGAAATAGAGGGTCTGGCCAGGGAGCCTGGTATAGTATTTAACCTGGTTATCAATCTGTCCTCTGTTTTCGATAAAGTAAAGCGGGAGCTTGCCATAGGTTTCTATTGCCTTCTGCCTGGCAGCTTCATCTACCTCACCTCCAGCGTTAGAGGCAAAAGAGACTCGGAGACCTAACCCCAGGCCAAACAGCAGGACAATTCCTAATAGAATCCACGCCCGCCTCCTCATATTACTTTTCTTACTCTTCATCCCAGTCCTCCTTATTCTCTTCCAAAGACACTTAAATTATTTTAACTGTAAAGGGTGCTCACCCGCTATTACTCTGATCGCCAGGGATATTTATCCTGAGCGGAGTATTGGTTAAGAGATATATATCCCCATTCATTTGGCATTGTATTTAAAAGCCTGTTATTGCATGACATTGAATCTAAAAAAATACTTAAAGGTTAAGTCGTGATTAACAACATTGCCTAAAGTCATGGATCACGCCACCTTTGCAGGATTTTAGCCAGAGCTCGTCGGCGAGCCGATGGAGCCCGGATTTCTTCGAGATGCGCACGCGCTCTCAGGGCCAAAACTTTAGGCGTTTTTGTTAGTCACGCCCCTAAATGTTTCCCACGCTTGTTATATACTTCAATTTCTCCATGCAAAGAATCCCACTGATAATATCGCTCAGTCTCGCAAGAATACCAAGTTTTACGACCACTACGGACTCCAATCATTTGGAAATTATTAAGAATGCAAGGTTTGGGTACGGGCTTTCCTCCCACGCATATTCCTCCACGACGATAGTGACATTAAGAATAGAGATTGATGACTATGAACAGAATGACAAGCCTTAATAATTAGAAATTCTACTTACTAAAGTATACCACCTTTCACTCCAAATGTCCAGCTTTTTTGTAGGACGTCTTCCTTTGGACATTGAAAAAATGGGCATTGTTCATTGTTTCGACTACTCACGAACTTTGTAGGTTGGGTTTCGTTCCTCAACCCAACCTACCTAAATTGCCGAAACGATAAACAACGCCCAAATTTGCAATGCTAAATTTAAAATGCTAAATTTGCAATGAACTTGTTTCTTGGTAGGTCTTGCTCCATAAATACCAGCGGATTAGTAGTGGTTCGCATCCCCAGGTGGGATAAGACATTGGAACGCCGGCAATCTTATAAGCCTGATCGTATGGCCCGGTGGGAAAGAGTTTATAAAAGTATTTGTAACTGCTATAATATCAAGTAGCCCTGGTTAGTATTAAAAGATAGATAGGTAAT
>JASEGY010000330.1 GCA_030019105.1 bacterium
GTCCCGTAGGGACATATGAGAATAGCCCAGCAATTTATTGCTGGGAAACGATGCGAAAGCAGAGTCTTAGTCCCGTAGGGACGGCTGAACCGAAGCGCTCGCCTTTTTTCAGTCGTCCCTACGGGACTCGGTTGTTGCTCGCCACCCGCTCCCAGCGATAAATCGCTGGGCTATTATCGAACGCCCCTACGGGGCTTCAGCTAATGGCCGAAATGATGAACAAGGCCAAAGAAAGGGGGTGATTAAAGTGGATGAGAAGTCCGGGCCTGAAAAAGGGCTAAAAAAAGAGGAAGGTAAAATGGCTGAAAAGCCCAAACCTCAACAAGAGGAATTAAAAAAGGAGGAATCTAAAATGCCTGAAGAAATTAAATCTGGGTTGGGGACAGCAACTATCAGTGATGAAGTAGTGGGAGCCATCGCCGGTCTGGCTGCTTCCGAGGTGCGCGGAGTAGCCGGCATGAGTGAAGGGATGGTTGACGGTATTGCCAGGATTATTAGTCGAAGTCAGATCGGCAAGGGGGTTAAAGTAGAGGTTGGAAAAAAAGAAGCCGCCCTTGACCTGGCTATCGTCGTTGACTACGGGCCGGTTATTCCCAATGTAGTCAAAGATATCCAGGAGAACATCAAAAACAGAGTAGAAACTATCACCGGCCTGAAGGTAGTCGAAGTCAATGTCCGGGTGGATGGGATAAAGATGCCCGAAGAAGAAAAGGCGCTTCCATCTAAGAGAGTGAAATAGCCGGCGCAGGATAGCAACGTAGCAGTAAGCCGGGGACAAGTCATTCGTATCCGTTGTCCGTGTTCGTTGTCCGTGTCCGTAGTAAAAAGAGCAGCCTCAAAACAAACCACGGACACGGATAACGAACACGGACAACGGATATATGTTGTGTCATGCCGCCCGGATTTCAAAATGACCTTCGGGCTGCAGAATGATTTCGATGCCCAGGGCATAAGCCCAACGCCATAGCGTCTCCAGGTTGGGAGTACGAACACCATTCTCAACTCTTGATATCTGCGATTGCGGCGTGCCGACCCGCCGCGCCAATTCCGACTGGGAAAGCCCCAGCCGCATTCTCTGTTCCGCCAGGACTGTAGTCAGACGCAGAGCAGTAACTTCTTGCTTATAGAGTTTGCCAAAGGCGGCGTTGCGCTGTCTGCGCTTCTCGACATACTCATCCTGTGTCATCATTATTTCCATATCTCCTTAGAATAATCAGCCAACCGTTATATCCTTTATGTCCTTTGTGTCCTTTATGTCCTTTATTATTTGCGGTTAATCCGGGACACCACCGGAAATCCGCAATCCGAAATTTAAAAAGGGGTGATGATTATGAAAGGAAAAAGATTCATCTTTACGGCCGGGTTGATTTTTATCCTGCTGCTTTTGAGTGGAGTTGGGGCAGAGACTCAAGCCCAAACAGAGGATAAAGAGAAGGAGGCAATCAGGGAAGCCAGAGAAAAAGTAGAAGCCATTAAGAGAAAATCACAAGAGAGTATTAAAGAGAAGATAGCTGAATTAGATGCAGAGTTAATTAGACTCAAAAATGAACTTGCCTCAGCCAAACTTAAGCTTAAGGAAGAAAAAGAAAAACGAGAGAATTTAGAGAGAGCAGGGGGGCAACGAATCCAGGGGGGAAAAATAGAGGAATTGCGTCAGGAGCTATTTTTGCAGCGAGATAAGGCAGAGAAGGCCGATCGTGCCGGAAAAGCCGCTGAAGAAAAAGCAAATAAACTGGAAAAAGAATTGTCTCCTGTCAAGAATGAGCTTAAAGCGGCCCAGGATACAATTGAAGCTAAGGAAGGAGAAAATGAATCTTTAGTTAGAGAGAAGGAAGGGCTCCTTGAGGCTCAGGCTAAGATGCAGGAAGAACTCTCTGTAGAGCGGGAAAAAGCAGCGGAGGCCAATAGTTCTCTTGAGGCCGCGAAGAAACGCTTAGAAGCCCTTCAGGCCGAATTGGTTCAAATAAAGATACAGCTTGAGGCTACTCAGCGAACAACTGCGAATCAGGGAGATAAATCGTGGATTAAAGAGAAAGAAGCACTTCTTAAATCTCAGGCCGGGATACAGGAAGAACTTTCTGTTGAGCGAAAAAAGGCCGCAGAGACCAATACTGCCCTTGAAGCCGCGAAGAAACGCTTAGAAGCCCTTCAGGCCGAATTGGGCCAAATAAAGATGAAGAAAGAAGTTGCTAAGACTACCACTGATAAAGAAAAAGAGGGGGTTCTTGAATCTCAGGCCAAGATACAGGAAGAACTCTCTATTGAACGGGAAAAGACAAGAAAAATGGGGATTGTCCTGGAAGTGACAGAGAAAAATCTGAAGGCCATCCAGATTGAATTGGCTCAAACAAAGAAAGAGCTTGCCGCGCAGCAAAAAACCGGGTCTGGAGATATGGAGACTACGGAACTGAAAGACCTTCAGATTGAATTAGCTCAAACAAAGAAGGAACTCGCTGCCGCCCAGCAAAAAACCGGGTCCGGGGATCTGGAGACTACGGAAGTGAAAGACCTTCGGACTGAATTAGCTCAAACAAAGAAGGAACTCGTTGCCGCCCAGCAAGGAACCAGGCCTGGATATCTGGAGACCAGGGAACTGAAAGACCTGCGGATAAAAACGGAAGAGGCGCTTGCCGCCAGGGCTATGGCAGAAGCGAGAATAGAAAAGCTTACCGCTGAATTAGCCGAATATAAAGCGCTGCTGTCTGCCATTAAGCCCCAAAAAGAGGTAATCAAACCTGAACCTGAGGGCGTCCAAAAACCGGAATTAGAGCCGGTAATATTAAAAGAAAGGGAAGAACCGGTTGTCACGGAAGAGAAAAAAACATCCGATTTAGATGAAGCCCTGAAAGATCTAAAGGATAAGAAGGTAGAGATAATTAAAGGTAAGGATATGTTGATAATGGTCCCGCCTATCCTCTTTAGTCGATCAGGAGTAGCCGTCGAGCCGGTCTATTTTGATATATTAGATGGTGTGGCAGAGGTAATCAAGCTGTATCCTCGCGCCGAAGAAGTTATCATCAAAGGATATATTAAGGTCGATGAGGTTGGTAAGGAGCCGAGTTTTATTGACTTTCAATTATCAAAAGCCAGGGCGGAAAATGTAATGAAATATTTGATCGATAACGGAAATATTTCCTCCAGGCTTCTGTCGAGCAAAAGTTCTTGGGGAAGCGAATCTATTATCAGCAGCAAGATCAGAGAGAGATTCGGAGGCAACCAGTGGGTGGAAGTAGTCATATTGACCGGTTACTAATTGAGATAGACGGGGCAAGATATTCAGGAAGCGGCACCATCCTTCGTTATGCGGTGGCGCTTTCAGCCTTGATGGGCAAGACGCTTCGGATGATAAATATCCGGGCCAGGCGGGGCAAACCCGGCCTGCGACCGCAACACCTGAGGTCTGTCCTGGCCTGTAATGAATTGGTTGAAGGTAAAGTAGAAGGGGCTGAAGTTGGCTCGCAGGAGATACTTTTCAAACCGGGGAATTCGATCAAGGGCGGCCATTATGAGTGGGAGATTGGCACGGCCGGTTCCTCCACTATGCTGGCTATGACTGTTCTGCCATTGCTTATTTATGCAGACAGACCTTCCGGATTAAGAATATCCGGGGGGCTATTTCAGGATCATGCCCCCTCTGCCTTTCATCTGGCCAATGTTCTCTTTCCAGCGCTCAAAACTGCCGGGATTGACGCCACCCTTGAGATAATCAAGCCAGGTTATCTCCCCAAAGGGGGAGGTGTGATTGAAGTAACAGTAAAGCCCCTTCGTCATCCCATTCAACCTGTCAGATTGACCAACCAGGGGAAAGTGGTTGAAATTCAGGGAACAGCCCTTTCGTCCCAGCTCAGGCGTCAGCAGGTAAGTGAACGGATGGCTGAAACCTGCCGGCGAATACTCCAGCAAAGAGAATATCCCACCCACATAGACATAGTGAACGATGAATCAGCCGTTCAAAAAGGGGCGGCCCTGGCTGTCTGGGCCAGGACTGATACCGGCTGCCTGATCGGTTCTGACATGGCCGGCAAGGTGGGCCGCGGTTCTGAAGCCATTGGCCGGCACGTAGCCAGGGCCTTAATTGAAGATATCGAGCAGGGGGCTACGGTGGACAGATTCCTGGCCGATCAATTAATCATCTATGCTGCTCTGGCTAATGGGGTCTCAGAATACCTTATCTCTTCTTTAACCGACCACGTGGAATCAAATCTGTGGTTAGTGCAGGAGATAATCGGGGCTAAGACAGAGATTGAAGACAAGCGAATACGTATTGAGGGGGTTGGGTATCAGGGTAATTGGTAGGGTAGGGGAGGGGGCACTGCCATTAAGTTAAGCCGAAGCTTTTGAAACACAATAGGTTGGCAAGG
>JASEGY010000331.1 GCA_030019105.1 bacterium
CGCAATCTGCAATCCAAAATTGGTTTGGTTGCGGCCAGAGGCCGCGCTAAGAATTATCCTGGAAGAAGATGGATGATCTGGTCGAAGAGTATAAAATAGGCAAGGCCAATTTCCTGAAGGATATGGCCGAGGTTAAGAAATTCATTAAGGAACTCGAAGAAGAGTCTTGAGTTACGGTGAGAGGGAGTAAACTTGGGCTTTTTTCAAAATCTCTGGTGGAAGATAAAAGAGGCCTTTAGGGGCGGTGGAGATGCTTTCCTCTGCGATACCTGCCGCTATGATTATCCATCAGCCTGTCATCGACCAGAAAGACCGAATGCCACCCGTTGTCCGGAGTATAAGCCCAGGTAGGTTAGTAAGAGTCCAGGGAAAGGCATAGTAAATCGTTAGGCACAACCAATCCTCAAATATTAAGGGATTCGGAAATAAATAACTTACCCAATGTGGTAAGGTTCAAGGTTCAAGGTTAAGGAGCGACCAACCGTGAACCCTGAACCCTGAACTGTGAACCGTGAACCTGAGCAGTTACATGCCGGGTATGTTATTTTCTTCCAGGTCCCTAAGGAGGTTTATTATGCTCAAGACCATTGAAGGAATATATCATGATGGCAAAATCGAATTGGCAGATATGCTCGCAGTCTGTCGGAGAGAAAATCTATCTGTGCGCAATTTTGTAGTGGTCGAGCTTGCTCGACGTTTTGGCAGAGCAAGCTCTGCAACTACAACAAGATGCCGTGAACATTGGGATTCTCTATTTCACTCCGACAGACTGCTAGGTGAGGTACACGATAAGACCCCTGTCATTGTGACGTTCCTGGAGCCCATCTTCGTTGATTTGCGGGCACGCGGAATTGATAAAGCACATGCAGCCGAATTGCGGGCACGATTGGCGACATTCGCTGAGGAGTGGGATAGTCTGGAAATGGAGATATACGATGACTAACCAATCCGAAATAGGAGAAGCTTACCTGGACATTGAGACCTCTTATGATGGTCGTATCACCATCGTAGGTGTATATCGAGAAGATAATTTAGGGACAATAGCAGGAGGGCGAGCAGGGAGAAATCAAACCAACGTAGTTTTTTCCAGAGGGACAGAAGGGAATTCTATCCAGTTGATCGGACAGGCGATTACCCCGACATCTGTTTTGGAGGTCTTACAGGGTATTGAGACTATCTTTAGCTATAACGGTAACCGATTTGATCTGCCTGTTATTAAAAGGGTTATTGGACTTGACTTAAGGAAATACTTCAAGTCGTCTGATCTGATGTATGACTGCTGGCGACAAAATCTATACGGGGGATTGAAGGCCGTTGAAAGAAAGTTGGGGATTAAAAGAAGACTTCCCGATGTAGACGGCCGGCAGGCAATGGCCCTCTGGGCACGGTATGAACGATTCAATGATAACGCTGCCCTGGAGAAACTTTTGATCTATAACCGTGAGGATATAGAAAATCTGCCTGCTTTGAGGGAGAAGCTGGCAATCAAAAATTCACCACGGAAACACTGAGAACTAATTTCATTGGGACGGTTCATAATCTACAATTTTACTGTGAAAACTTGTGGATTGAATATCGAATATCGAATATCGAATAAAGAATTTCGAATTATGAAGTCTTGTTCCCCTTTTTCCTTCGACATTCATTATTCCTTGTTCGATATTCGATATTTTACTCAGCCGCAAGCTTTCACAGTAAGGTGAACCATCCCCGAATATCGAATATCGAATAAAGAATTTCGAATTATGAGGTCTTGTTCCCCTTTTCCCTTCGACATTCATTATTCCTTGTTCGATATTCGATATTTTCCTCCGTCGCAAGCTTTCACAGTAAGGTGAACCATCCCATTTCATTGCAAATTGCAAATTTAGCATTTAGCACTTCAAATTTAAAATGATAATTTTGCAATGATAAATTTAGAATGAATCTTTCTCCGTGTCTCCGTGTCTCCGTGGTGAATTGCACAGGTCGGCTAAATTTGGTTTGACAGACAGCCGGAATAGTGATAAAATAGCCTTATGTATCTTAGAAAACTTAAAGGAATGGGGGTGCGGAATCTATTACCTTTAGAGCTGGAATTTAATCCTAAAATCAATCTCTTCCTCGGCGACAATGGAGCAGGGAAAAGTAATTTACTGGAAGCCATTTATTTCTTGGCTACCTCTCGTTCCTTTCGAACTAACCAGGATCAGGAAATGATTCAGTCAACTGCTCCTGGGAGATACTATTCAGATAAAGTTCCCGTTGCCGCAGATCACCAGCCAGCCAACCTGCCAGACTACCAGCCCGGGATATACCTTTCAGGGGAAGTTTCCGCTGTTGATGGAGACTCTAAGATTGAGATCCTTTATCAACCTCCCCGGAAAGAGGCAAAGATAAACGGTAAGCCCCTATCCAGATTGATTGATCTTATCGGTCACCTGAGGGTGGTTCTCTTTTCAGTCGAGGATATGGCCGTCATAAAAGGGGGACCGCATTTGCGAAGGCGATTTATGGATATAAGCATATCTCAAACCGATCCCGTCTACCTGAATGATTTGCAGAGATATATTAGGATCCTGAAACAACGTAATCGGCTCCTGGGTGAAATAAGAGACAGAATAGAACAGGAAGACCTGCTTGATACCTTTGACGAGTCCCTGGTTAAAACCGGCAATGCACTTATCAATAAGCGAAGATCAATGGTGAGTGAAATTAATCCTTTAGTTAAAGGCATTTATCAAGAGATAGGCGGCAGTCAGAAGGAAGTTCAACTTGAATATAAACCCGGGGTAGAGGAAGACGATTTTCTCAATCGCCTGAGGGCAAAACGTAGAGAAGAGATACGTCGGGGAGTCAGCCTGGTCGGCCCGCATAGAGATGAGATTGCTTTTACCCTTGATGGTATGAATGCCAGGGCCTTTGCCTCAGAAGGCGAGGCAAGAACCATCGCTATCTGTCTCCGCTTAGCCGGTCTGGAATATATCTACCAGCAAAGCGGGGAGTATCCCCTGCTCCTTTTAGATGATGTCTTCTCAGAGTTGGATGAACACAGGAAACAATATCTGATCAATTCCTTACAGGCTGATGTTCAGACCTTTATTACTACAGCGGATGAGCATGTTCTTAAAGATTTACCGTTAGCAAACAGTTCTGTCTTTAGAGTAGAAAAGGGGGAAGTCGTGTCAGGGGACAGGAAGGTGGCAAAATGAAACAATTACCTATCGGCATACAGACGTTTGAGCATTTGATTACCGGCGACTTTTTGTATGTGGATAAAACGAGGCATATTTACGAACTGATCAAGCCGGCCAGTGCCCGGTACTTTCTTTCTCGTCCGCGTCGATTCGGCAAAAGTCTGCTGGTAACAACTCTAAAGGCGATATTTGAAGGCAAGCGCGGACTTTTCGATGGCCTGGCCATAGCTGATATGCCTTATGACTGGGAGGCATATCCCGTCATTCACCTTGATTTGAGTGGCAAAAAGGTCGATACGGCGGATGACTTAACCACCTATCTTTGTAACCAGATCAACCTGATCGCTACCCAATACGACATTCAACTGGAGTGGGAAAGCTACGAAGAGCGTTTTGCCGAGCTTATTCGCAAACTCGCGGCCAGTAACCGGGTCGTCATTCTGATTGACGAATATGACAAGCCAATCCTGGACAATATTGGCCGGACAGAGCAGGTGAAAGAGATTAAGGACACCTTAAGCGCCTTCTATGGGATCATCAAGGCCAGCGATGAGTACTTGCATTTCGTGCTGCTCACAGGGGTGAGTAAGTTTTCCAAAGTCTCGATTTTCTCAAAGCTAAACAACCTTAATGATTTGACAATGACGGCCGATTATGCGGACATGTTGGGTTACACCCAGGCGGAGCTGGAGGATTATTTTCAGGAACATCTAAGCTTAGCCTGCCGGCAATCTGATTTGACGATGCAGGCCTTGCTTGAAAAGATCGAACATTGGTATAACGGCTATCGTTTCTCGACCAGAGATATCAAGGTATACAATCCAATATCTACCATGCTGATGTTACAAAATCGGGAGTTCAAGAGCTACTGGTTTGAGACCGGCACCCCGACCTTCCTGATTGATTTAATCAAGAGCCGGCGCTTTGACCTTCGTGAATTGAAAGAGTTTTATGCGGGAAAAGAAGCCTTTTCAACCTTTGAGGTTGAAAATCTTGAGATCGAGCCGCTTTTGGTGCAGACCGGCTATCTCACCATCAAGGATTACTCTCCGGAAAGTCGTATCTATACGCTTTCTTACCCTAACTACGAAGTAGAAAGCGCTTTTACACGCCGGTTGCTCAGCGCCTCACTGCCATTAAGTTAAGCCGAAGCTTTTGAAACACAATAGGTTGGCAAGGTA
>JASEGY010000332.1 GCA_030019105.1 bacterium
TCCGCAATCTGCAATCCAAAATTGGTTTGGTTGCGGCCAGAGGCCGCGCTAAGCTGATCGAGTGTGAATTTGTATGCCATATCTCCCTCCCAGGTTAACGATTAGGATTACCAGTTTAAGCTGAAACCTGACACCTGAATACTTATCGACTTTGTAACTACTCAGCCACTAAGAAACTATCTCAATCAAAATACTGCTTCACTTTTAATAAACTTTTTGCGACTAATTCAACTTGTCCGTGCCTTGCTATGGTTGTGGGACAGATGCAGAGCACGACTTACCTTTGATTGAGATAGTTTCTAAGACACAAAGATTATAAATAGCACACGGATTACACGGATGAGACGGATTGACACGGATAAAAATTTATTAAAAAATCCGTGAGAATCCGTCAAATCTGTGTCATCCGTCCGTGTGCTATTCCATCATTAGTTCTTCTTCGTGCCTTAGTGTCTTTGTGGCTGAGTAGTTACTCGACTTTTTAATATATCATAGCAACCTTTTTTTGTCAATCAAAAACCCAAATATCTCTTTTTACTTGACGCACCTCTTCCTGTAAGCTATAATCAGTGTAGATAACATTTATTTAGACCGTTGCAGGCCGCTACCAAAGACTAATGATTAATGAAAAAATAAAATTCCTGGTTAATCCTCTTTCCGGAGGCAAGAAAAAACATCAGATAATTGACAGAATCGAGCAAACCTTAATCTCTTGCAAACTGACTTCCCCTGCCGATTATCAGATAGAATTTACCAACCCTGATGACATCTCTAATCAAGTAATCAGTGCCTGTCAGAGTTATGAAAAGATTGTGGCCGCAGGTGGAGACGGAACCGTGGGGCAGGTAATTCAAGGCATAGTCCAATCCGGCACTAAGCGGAAATTAGGGATTATTCCTTTAGGAACCGCTAATGATTTGAGTCGAACCTTGGGTTTGTACCGGGTATTCCAGGAGAAAGGTCTGGCCGGCCTGATAAATATAATCCTGCGGGGCAGAGTAAAGAACCTTGATGTGCTCAGCCTTAATGATAAATTTATTTTTTCTAATTACTTCAGCCTGGGTCTTGATGCCAAAATATGCCGGGATTTTAATCTTTGGCGTAGTAAAAAAATCGCCGGGTGGAAACCTGGCAGCTTAGTCAATAAACTTTTTTACATCTGGTTAGGACTCAAAAACCTGGGATATTATGAAACCGGAGAATTCTCCATCACCATTGGGCGGGATGATCAAGAGCAAAAGGGAGCAGAGGCGCGGGGGAACGGGAAGAAAAAAGTTTCGAGTTCGGGGCACCCGCTGCCAGACCGGCTCGGTCTTGCGGGTCGTCGGGTTTCGAGTTTGGATAATCCGCAATCCGCAATCCGGAATCCGAAATCGCGAATTAGGGGAATAATCGTTAGCAACATAAAAGACTACGCTTCCGGTTCTCCTATTTCCAGGCAAGCAGAAATATCTGACGGGAAGTTTGAAGTAACTATAATTAAAACCCTGGCCGATTTTATCCGGCTTCTGGCCGCCAGGTTTCTTCCTTCTTTAAATAGAAACATGGAACAATATCAAGCCAACCGGGTAAGGATAGAAGGCACACCTGGAGGGTATTTTCAACTGGATGGAGAAGATTTCTCAACGGCTTTGCAGGATAAAGATGTTTTTGAGGTGAAGGTCTGTTCTACTATTCCTGTTATCTGTTAGACTTAGAGGTGCAAAATAAATCGTTGTGAGGTAATAAGGAGGAGCAAAAAATTGAAAACTATTCATAGAATAATCAACGGTGATAGTCGACAAATGAACCTTTTACCTGACAAGTCGGTTCATTTAGTCATTACTTCACCCCCATATTGGCAATTAAAAGACTATGGGACAGAGAAACAAATCGGTTTTCACGAAAGTTACGAAAGCTACATAAATAACTTAAATCTTGTTTGGAAAGAGTGTCACAGGGTATTGCACCCGGGTTGCCGATTTTGTATAAATATTGGCGACCAGTTTGCTCGTTCAGTTTATTATGGACGCTATAAAGTCATTCCAATTAGAACAGAAATAATCAAATTCTGTGAAATTATCGGCTTTGATTATATGGGGGCAATAATTTGGCAGAAAGTAACAACAACCAATACAACCGGCGGTGCAACCATTATGGGGAGTTTTCCTTACCCTAGAAATGGAATCTTAAAACTTGACTACGAATTTATTCTCCTATTCAAAAAACAAGGCAATTCGCCTAAACCAACAAAAGAACAAAAAGAATCATCTGCCATGACAAAAGAAGAATGGAATACCTACTTCTCTGGTCATTGGAACTTTACAGGTGTAAAGCAAGACGGGCATATTGCCATGTTTCCCGAAGAATTGCCTGCCAGACTTATTAAAATGTTTGCTTTTACAGGTGACACAGTTTTAGACCCATTCCTTGGCAGCGGAACAACTTCTCTTGCGGCACGCAATTTAAGACGAAACTCGGTTGGTTATGAAATCAATGCTGAATTTATTCCTGAAATCAAAGAGAAACTAAATGTAAGCCAATCAGACTTTGCAGGAACAGAATACGTATTTTTTAAAGATAACTCGAAGTTTGACTTTAACAAGGAAATTAAGGAATTGCCCTATATCTTCAAAGATCCGCACAAACTCGACAAAAAGATAGACCCGAAGAAACTACAATTTGGCTCAAAGATTGACAAGAATAGCGGAGAACGCGAAGAATACTATTCCGTAAAAGAAATTATCAGCCCTGAATTATTAAAACTCAACAATGATTTAATTATCCGCTTGATTGGAGTGAAAGAGAAGAGAATCGTCAATGGAGCAGCTATTGAGTTTCTTATAAAAAAGACAAAAGGACAAAAAGTTTTTTTGAAGTTTGACAACCGAAAACATGATGAACAAAACAATCTGCTTTGTTATTTATATCTAAAGAACAAAACATTCATTAATGCTCATTTAATAAAAGCAGGACTGGTAGAAGTCGATAGTTCGACTGATTTTAAATACAAAGACAAATTTCTAACCATTGAAGGAAAACAACATGGCTAAAGAGTGGATATTAAATAGCGCAATGAACCGTTTTCAATTAAATTTCAAAAGAAATGTCGGTCCAACTTCTGAAAGTATCAGACAGTGTGCGCCTAAGACAATTGAAGAATGGCGTGAATACTACTTCAAAAACATCCGTTCAGAAGAGCATATCGAAAATCTCGGCAAAAAACTCTACATAAAAATCACAGAAGTAATTCAAGCAGAAGTAGAAGAAATAACAGAGCAGGACTGCATAGACTATCTGAGTCAACTTGTTATTGACCGCACGTTTGACGGTTATATGACCGAAATCAAAACAATTTATGGGCAGCTTGAGAAAGAACTTGGAGTAAAAATCGAACCTGCGCCTGACGAGTGGGATAGGCTTTACAATGTTGACTTCTCTATCAAAATTAAAGACAAGTATATTGGAATACAGATAAAACCTGCAAATCAAGGCATTCAGCTCTCTCAGATTTTTAAAGAGAAAGGACTTCAACGAAAAACTCATAAAAAATTCACAAAAGAATACGGAGGCAAAGTATTTTATGTCTTTTCGTCTAAAGCTGGAGATAAGAAAGAAATAATGAACAAAGAAGTAGTTGACGAGATACTACAAGAAGTTGAACGATTGAAAAAATAAATTCAATGCCCAATTAGAATTGCTGTCTGTTAGAGGGTGTAAGTTAGTGGTCAACTGACCACTGACAAAAAGGGAGTTATTGAAAGATGTCAGGTTCGCCAATATGTGAATTTCCAACCCAAAATTGTTCTGACAAGGAGGTACAGCAGATCCTGTCTGCGGCCAAGGTTATCGCTGTGGTGGGATTGTCTCACAAGCCCTACCGGGATAGTTATCGGGTAGCGGCCTACCTGAAAGAGAAGGGATACCGTATCATTCCTGTCAATCCCAATGCCATAGAAGTGCTGGGAGAGAAGGCCTATCACAACCTTGGAGAAATACCTGAGAAAGTAGATCTGGTTAATATCTTCCGCAAACCGGAAGCCGTGTCTGAAATCGTAGAGGCGGCCATAGGAATTGGCGCTAAGGTGGTCTGGATGCAGAAAGGTATTGTTCACAACGCTTCGGCAGATAAGGCGCGGGCCGCGGGATTACAAGTAATTATGAACAAGTGTATGCTAAAGGAACACCACAATGCCTTTGGGAGTTGTGACTGCTCAGCCGGGTAAAAAGAGGGGCCGTAAAACCTGATACCTGATGAACTGATACCTGAACGCTTACACATACTTTTAGTTGACAAGCCGGGTCAAGTATGTTACTATCAATTCTATAGCTCTTAAGATAAATATTTTGGGGTAAGCGAATTCAAGACAGGCTATG
>JASEGY010000333.1 GCA_030019105.1 bacterium
CTCTGAACCTGACAACCTGAACGGGTTCTACCATGACTTTTGAAGAGGATACGATCATCGCTTAATCGTGGTATAAGGATGTGCGGCCAGAAACCGGGTTTCTTTAAGAAACCCGGTTGTTTTTTTCTTGACAAAGGGGTGGCATAATGTTATTATTAGGTTAGCCTAATAATTGTTGGTAAAACTAATTATGGGGAGATAAATAATGCCTGCCTTAAGTCCCAGTTTAGAAGACTACTTAGAGGCCATCCTTGTCCTCAGTCGCAAGGAGAAGGTGGTCAGAGTCAAGGATGTGGCTAAGTCATTAGCAATCAAGCCACCGTCAGTCATTGGGGCATTAAAGGCCCTGGAAGAAAAGGGGCTGGTCGTTCATGAGAAATATGGATATCTGGAACTCAGCCAGGATGGCATTTTGCAGGCACAAAAGATTTATGCGCGGCATGAAATATTTTATAAGTTCTTTCATGGCCTCTTGAGGCTGCCTTCCGCTGTAGCTTCTGAAGATGCCTGCCGGATAGAGCACCATCTGTCTTCCAGGACTATGGAGGCTATTTTAGGATTGGTTCAACTGATCGAGGATTCACCAGAGTTGAGGGCATTATGGTTTTCGAGGTTTGTCCCTGAAGAAATAAGAAATAAGAAATAAGAAGTAAGAAGTAAGAAGTAAGAAGTAAGAAGTAAGAAGGTAAGCATTCAGGTGTCAGGTGTCAGGAGTCAGGGGTCAGGATCACATCTTTCTTCTGCCTCCTGACACCCGACACCTGACGCCTGACACCTGAACGCTTACAAATTAGAAATTGGAAATTGGGCCTTCATACTTTCTAATTTATAGCCTTGTCCATCGTTTGGGCCATTGGATCAATTTTGTAGTGGTCGAGCTTGCTCGACAGGACGGCAGAGCAAGCTCTGCAACTACAACACCCAATTCGGTCAAGCACTATTGGCCGAAACGATGGACAAGGCCATTTTATTTAATCCGTGAAAATCCGTTGCATCCGTGTTATCCGTGTGCTATTGGGTTGAATTTTGGTTGCGGCTCTGCTGCGCTGTGTAATCTGTGTTCCAGATGAGGGCTGAGTAGTTACAAAGGAGCATCCATGCGCTGGCATCAAAAAGGGTTAAAAGAAGTCGTTAAAGATATGGGAACGTCTCTGCAGGGGCTTTCCTCGGAAGAGGCAAAGAAACGCCTCGAAGAATATGGGCCAAATGAACTGAAGGAGGAGAAAAAGAAGACTCCTCTCAGGATGTTCCTCGACCAGTTCAAGGACTTCATGATCATAGTCCTTATAGCATCTGCCGTAATTGCAGGAGTTCTCGGGGAGGTAGCCGACACCATTGCCATAATGGTGATAGTTGTATTGAATGCAATTATAGGTTTTCTCCAGGAATACAGGGCTGAAAAGGCGATGGAGGCCCTGAAAATGATGGCGGCACCAACAGCCACTGTTCTTAGGGATGGGCATACCTCAAATATCTCTTCTTCCGATATAGTTCCTGGGGATGTAGTTCTTTTAGAGGCTGGGAGAGTAGTCCCGGCAGACTTGAGGCTCATCGAGTCGGCTCAGCTTAAGGTCGAGGAGGCTGCCCTTACGGGGGAGTCTGTCCCTGTTGAAAAGCATACGGCGTCCCTCCATGACGAGATGATTCCGCTTGGCGACCGGAAGAACATGGCCTACAAGGGAACAACAGTCAGTTATGGCCGCGGAAAGGGTGTTGCCGTATCCACAGGTATGGATACAGAGCTTGGACGCATTGCCACCATGCTCCAGACAGAAGAAGAGGTAAAGACGCCTCTTCAGAAAAGACTTATAGCCTTTGGCCAGAGACTCGCCATTGCCGTTCTAATAATCTGCGCCATTGTCTTTGGCCTGGGCATAATGAGGGGCGAATCGCCTTTACTGATGTTTCTTACTGCTATTTCTCTTGCAGTTGCGGCAATTCCCGAGGCCCTTCCGGCTGTGGTAACTATATCCCTGGCGCTGGGTGCGAGGAAGATGGTCAGACAGAACGCCCTCATCAGGAAGCTTCCCGCCGTTGAGACTCTCGGCTCCGTGACTTATATCTGCACGGACAAGACAGGGACCCTGACCCTGAATAAGATGACGGCAGAAGAGGTATATGTTGACGGCCGCTTGTTCAGGGGGGCGGAAGTAGGGGCAATTCATGAATTGCCCCTACAGAGCCCTGCCCCCCTTACCGCCTTGCTAAAGGCTATGGCACTGAGTAATGATGCCGCCCCTGACTCGGACGGCAATATCCTTGGAGACCCCACGGAGGTGGCCCTTTATATGGCTGCCGAGAAGGCCGGTTTTAAAAAGACGATATTGGAAAAGGACAATCAAAGGGTCTCTGAGATACCTTTTGACTCAGACAGGAAGTGCATGACTACCATGCACACGTATCGGAAAGGTGGGTATCGCTCCTTTACAAAAGGTGGGATAGAGATTATTCTGGATAAATCGATAAATATACTAATATCAGAGGGGATCAAGGAGATAGACAGGGATGAGATAATCAGGATAAGCAAAAAGATGGCAGCCGATGGGCTGAGGGTCCTTGCCGTAGGGACGAGGAAGTGGGAGGGAATTCCCGGCAATATGACTTCTGATAATGTGGAAACAGGTCTTACCTTCCTGGGACTTATCGGCATCATGGACCCCCCAAGGGAAGAGGCGAAAGAGGCGGTTTCTTTGTGCAAGTCAGCAGGGATAAAGCCTGTCATGATAACCGGCGATCATCCTATTACAGCGAGGGCCATCGCGAGAAGGATCGGGATCATGGATGACGATGGTGAGGTTATAACAGGGACTCATCTTGAGAGACTCTCATTGGAAGAGTTGGAGAAGAATGTGGAGGAGATAAGGGTATATGCCAGGGTCGCCCCCGAACAGAAGCTGAAGATCGTGAAGGCCCTGCAGGACAAGGGTCAATTTGTCGCCATGACCGGGGATGGCGTAAACGATGCGCCTGCACTTAAAAGGGCGGATATCGGGGTTGCGATGGGGATTACAGGGACCGATGTCTCAAAAGAGGCCGCCCACATGATCCTCCTTGATGACAACTTTGCGACCATTGTGAAGGCTGTCAAGGAGGGAAGGAGGATATTCGACAATATACGTAAGTTTATAAAGTATACGATGACGAGCAACTCGGGAGAGATATGGACAATATTTCTTGCGCCGTTCATGGGACTTCCTATTCCGCTCCTGCCGATCCATATCCTCTGGATCAACCTTGTCACGGATGGCGTGCCCGGCCTTGCCCTTGCTGCGGAACCGTCTGAAAAGGGGATCATGAACAGGCCGCCAAGACACCCGAAGGAAAGCATTTTTGCGCATGGCCTCGGCATTCATATCCTCTGGGTCGGACTTCTGATGGGCGCTGCCTCCCTGTTTACCCAGGCATGGGCTATAACAACCGGCCATTCCCACTGGCAGACAATGGTCTTTACGGTGTTGTGCCTCAGCCAGATGGGACATGTACTTGCCATAAGGTCGGAGACAGAGTCCGTCTTCAGCCAGGGACTGCTGTCGAACAAGCCGCTTACTGGAGCTTTTATTCTAACTTTTGCCCTACAGATGACAACCATATATGTGCCCTTTTTAAACCCTATATTTAAGACAGAGCCCCTTACCATGAGTGAGTTTATCATTTCCATTGCCCTGTCTTCCGTGGTATTCTTTGCCGTGGAGGCAGAAAAATGCTTTAAACGGAGGAGAATTACAAATGAACTCGAAACTTATTGGAATTGTTATGGGAAGCAAATCAGATCTTCCCGTAGTGGAGGAAACAGCTAAGTTACTTTCTCAATTTGAGATAAGACATGAGATACGGGTTATCTCCGCCCATCGCACTCCGGAGTTAGCCCGCCGGTATGCTCTGGAGGCTGAAGAGAGGGGGCTGGAAGTTATTATTGCGGCCGCTTCCGGAGCTGCCCATCTGGCAGGAGTAATAGCTTCGCTTACCCCTTTGCCTGTTATTGGTATTCCCCTTGAGGGACGAACTATGGGCGGTGTGGACTCCCTTTACTCGACTGTCCAGATGCCCGCCGGGGTTCCAGTGGCCACGGTGGCTATTGGTCAGGCCGGCGCCAGAAATGCCGCTATATTAGCGGCTCAAATCCTGGGGATAAAGTTTCCTGAGCTGAGAAATAAAGTAAAGGCATACAAGGCTGAAATGGCTGAGAGGATAGAAAAGGAAACGTATCTTTTCAATAAATCGGGGTAGAACCTAATTCGTGTCCGTGTCCGTTATCCGTGTCCGTGGGTTCTGCCGCACTGCCATTAAGTTAAGCCGAAGCTTTTGAAACACAATAGGTTGACAAGGTAGG
>JASEGY010000334.1 GCA_030019105.1 bacterium
CTCTGAACCTGACAACCTGAACGGGTTCTACCATAACTTTTGAAGAGGATACCAAGGGACTAAGATTTCAGGAGGTGGTTTTGCTATGAAAAGAAAAAATCAGTGGGTAATGTTAATGATGGCAGCAGCCTGGTTGTGGTTAGGGATTTCTTCAGGTTATGCCGTGCCGAACCTGATGAGTTATCAAGGGATGTTGACTGATAAGAACGGTAAGGCGCTTGACGGGACATATCATCTTAGCTTCAGGATATACGATGCGGAAACCAGTGGGACACCATTGTGGCAAGAATCTCATGATGTAGATGTGGAAACTGGTTCCTTTGATGTCCTGTGGGGTGAAATAAATCCGATAGATATTCCCTTTGATAAAGATTACTGGCTTGGGATAAAGGTTGAATTAAATGCTGAGATGACTCCAAGACAGCGGATAGTAAGTGTCGGGTATGCCTTTAAAGCGAAGGAGGCAGAAGTTATTAATACCAGTCAAGACCTCTCTACCACAGGTAATCTTACCGTAATGGGCAACGTCGGCATCGGGACAACGGAACCAATAGAGAAGCTGCACGTAGCCGGTAATATCAATGTCACTGGCACAGTAGACGGAGTAGATATCTCCACCCACGACCATGATGACCGCTACTATACGGAGTCAGAGCTAAACACATCAGATGGAACGGTAAATGAGGCGGGTGATCCTGTAGACTGGAGCAAATTGAAAGGTGTCCCCACCGGCTTTGCCGATGGGGTTGACAATACAGGTGGGATTACCGATGATAGCGTCCTAACCCAACATATCGTAGACGGAACAATCCTGAATGAGGACATAAGTAATAACGCGGGGATATCCCAGACAAAGATAGACAACACACTCCGGGTCATAGACGCAGACAAGGTAGATGGGAAAGATGCCTCAGAGTTTGCCTCATCAACCCATACCCACGATGACCGCTACTACACGGAGTCAGAGCTAAATACATCAGATGGAACGGTAAATGAGTCGGATGATCCTGTGGACTGGACCAAGCTGAAGGGTGTTCCCGCAGGCTTTGCCGATGGGATAGCAGGTGCGGGTGGGGTAACAGACCACGGGGCATTAACCGGCTTAGAGGATGATGATCATCCTCAGTATCTTCTGGTTGATGGCACAAGGGGTATGAGTGGAGATTTGGACTTGGAAGGTAATAACATCATTGATATTAACAAGTTAAATGATGGCACACCCTGGACATCAGCTAACGATGGTTCAGGTTCCGGACTCGATGCTGACCTCCTTGATGGACAACATGGCTCGGACTTTGCTTCCTCAACTCATACCCATGATGACCGCTACTACAGTGAGAGCGAGCTTAATACCTCTGACGGCAATCCTCCCAATGAGGGATCGAATCGGGTGAGTTGGAACAATCTGACCAATGTCCCCGCCGGTTTTACCGATGGACTTGACGATGTGGGCACGGCTGATGGCGGTGTGTCCCAGATCAATGCTGGCGCTGGCATTACTGTGACTAACCCTGCAGGTCCGACAGCCACGGTGGCTGTGGATATAGGAACCGATACGGGCCAGGTGGCGGCCGGCGACCACAACCACGATGCTGTTTACGTGAATGAGGGACAGGCCACTTCGGTCACCAGTGCCATGATCGCTAACGGAGAGATTGTCAACGAGGACATATCGAGTGCAGCGGCCATTGATCCGAGTAAGATCAGCGGCACTGCCTGGACAAGCACCAACGATGGCTCCGGAAGTGGATTAGATGCCGATCTTTTGGATGGAAAGCAGGCTTCCGATTTCTTGTCTGCCGCCAATGATTGGGGTCGATCTGGTGTAACCACGACTCTTTATGAAGGGACGACAACACTCACCGACAAGTACGTGAACGAGGGGCAGACCAATTCGGTTACTGCAGCGATGATTACACCTGATATTGTTTCCAGTCTGGATAGTGTCTCAAACGATGGTGGAAATATCGATTTAGTTGCCGGTGCGAATATTACTATTACCCCGGATGATGCTGCAAACCAGATCACCATCGCCGTTGCCGGAGGCACAGGCGATATTACGGCCGTAAATGCCGGCAACGGCTTAACCGGCGGCGGTACAAGTGGCGATGTTACTGTGAATGTAGGGGCGGGCACTGGTATCGAGGTGACCGCAGATGCAGTCTCTCTGGCCTCCAGCTATCAGGACGGCTCAGCATACGACAGCCGGTTTGTCAATGAAGGCCAGGCAGGCTTTATTACCAGTGCTATGATTACTGATGGGCAGATTGCTAATGCTGACATTTTGACTACCGCGAACATTGACCCAACAAAAATCAGCGGTACGGCCTGGACCTCAACCAACGATGGCTCCGGGAGCGGGTTAGATGCTGATCTTTTGGACGGCAAGAACGCGGGCAATGCTTCAGGTAATATTCCTATCAGCTGGCCAGTAGTAAGTTTTCCATAAGTGCTTGATTTCTCGACACTTAAGTTTTTAGCAATTCAGCTATAAGCGCATAGAGAAAACGCTTTAGTTTCAGCAACTTACAGAGTGTCCATCCTGGGAAAAGCTGAGAACTTACTACTGTCCAGCTATCAGCAACGATACTCTTAACACCAACCTGAATGCAGATCTATTGGACGGGCAGCATGCCTCGGATTTTCTCAACACGGCTAATGACTGGGGCCGGTCCGGGGTGGCCTCGAATCTTTATGAAGGGACGACAACACTCACCGACAAGTATGTGAACGAGGGTCAGACAAATTCGGTTTCTACGGCGATGATTACGCCTAATATTGTTTCCAGCCTGGATGGTGTCTCCAACGATGGTGGGGATATCGATTTAGTCGCTGGCGCGAACATTACTATTACCCCGGATGATGCCGGAAATCAGATTACCATTGCTGCTACTGGAGGCACAGGCGATATTACGGCCGTAAATGCCGGCAACGGCTTAACCGGCGGCGGCACAAGTGGCGATGTTACTGTGAATGTAGGGGCAGGCACTGGTATCGAGGTGGCCGCAGATGCAGTCTCTCTGGCCTCTAACTATCAAGATGGTTCAGCCTATGATTCCCGGTTTGTCAATGAAAGCCAGGCAGCCTCCGTCACCAGTGCTATGATTACTGATGGGCAGATTGCCGATGCCGACATTTCGAGTGCAGCGGCTATCGCCCCTTCAAAAATAAGCGGTACAGCCTGGACAAGTGCTAATGATGGGGCTGGAAGTGGGCTTGATGCCGATCTTTTAGACGGGCAGCATGCCTCGGATTTTCTCAACACGGCTAATGACTGGGGTCGGTTCGGGGTGGGCACAGACATTTATGAGGGAACGACAAAGCTTACTGACAAATATGTGAACAAAGCAGATTTGGACCATTTAGATGCCTCTGACGGGAGTCCCGCAAGTGCAGTGTATGTGGACAATGATGGCAACGTCGGCATCGGGACGATGGCTCCGACTAATTTGCTTGATGTTCGGAAAAATCAAGCAGGATATACTTAGCGCGGCCTCTGGCCGCAACCAAACCAATTTTGGATTGCAGATTGCGGATTATGGAACGCTGAAATTGGAAATTGGAAATTAGGAAAAGCGTGAAAGCCTAATTTCTAATTTCCAATTTCAATTCGCAATCGTAACATTCTCGCGGACAACGCAAATGTTGCGGGGTAATAGTATAATGCAGGTACTGTTACTCCAGGAGCGGGATCTGGTTTTGCCATGGATGAAAATGGCGGTATTGCAAGTGTATTAAGAAGTGAACGAGATGGTACTGGCACAATGAACCTGATTAATAGTGGCGGGCCTATAAATTTTGGAACCGGAGCAACTGTCGCTGTTGCTACACCCAAAATGACTATTCTGACAGGCGGCAACGTCGGCATCGGGACGACGGAACCGGACAGTTTCTTTCATGCCGTCAAATCAAATAGTAATGGCGATGTTATGGCGCATATTCAAAATAGCGGAGGCGGCACTGCGACTGTTTCGCTGAAGCTTGGTGAGGGCGAGCCGGAAAGCCAATATCTCGTGCTTGCTAATTTAGGGGTGGATAACAGCTCAAGGATTTATGCCATCGGCCCAAACACCTCGGGCAAGCTGGCATTCCATACCGGCTTGACAAGTTATACAGCAGGGTCTGCTACTAATGAACGAGTGTGCATTGATGGCGTCGGCAACGTCGGCATCGGGACGACGAGTCCCCAGGGCAAGTTAGACGTCAATGGCTCTATCTATCAAAGGGGAAGTCAATTGCATGCCGATTACGTGTTCGAGTCTGATTATGAGTTGGAGACCATTGATGAGCATGCCGCCTACATGTGGAAGAACAA
>JASEGY010000335.1 GCA_030019105.1 bacterium
ATATGGTGTTCTGCAGGCTTCAAAAATCAATATCTGGTGGCTGAGTAGTTACGCAATATAATAGTAGCAAGCCGGTTTTTTCTGTAAGAAGAAATGCCTGGTGGAGTGTAACATCTCCTACCGCGGTTGGAGTTAATGAATGGCATTATATTGTAGGTGTTTATGATTATTCTGCCAACAGAGCAAGGATATATGTTGATGGTGTTGAGAAAAATTCAGCCAGTCCATCAACGGCCGGTATAGCGTCCTCAACTAATAATTTTCGTCTCGGCAGCGAACCCTATGCTTCCCGTTATTCAGCTATTAAATTGGACGAAGTCCGCATCTCAACCACGGCCAGAAGCGCCGGCTGGATTATAACTGAGTACAACAACCAGAACAACCCTGGCGGCTTCTACAGCCTGGGAGCAGAGACGACTAATCCGGCCGGCTTGAATATTACTACTACCAGCTTGCTCTCAGGGACAGTAGGCACCGCTTACTCTCAAACGATATCGGCTACGGGAGGAACAGGAACCTACACCTGGTCAATTCTCTCCGGCAGTCTGCCGCCGGGGCTGAACCTGAGTTCAGGGACTCCGAATGCCACTATCTCTGGCACCCCGACTACTGCCGGGACATATAATTTCACTGTTCGGGTAACCGATGCAGCTTTACAGACAGATGATCAACCCCTTTCTATCACCATCACCACTACCTGTCCGACAGTGAGTATTACCACTACCTCCTTGCCTGGCGGCACAGTGGGCACAGCCTATTCTCAGCAAGTATCGGCCGCAGGAGGAACAGGAGCCTACACCTGGTCAATTGTCTCCGGCAGCCTGCCGCCGGGGCTGAACCTGAGTTCAGGGACTCCGAATGCCACTATTTCCGGCACACCGAGTACTGCCGGGACATATAATTTCACTGTTCGAGTGAGTGATTCGTGTTCACCAGCCCAGACAGATGATCAATCCCTTTCTATCACCATCACCACTACCTGTCCGACAGTGAGTATTACCACTACTTCCTTGCCTGGCGGCACAGTGGGCACAGCCTATTCTCAGCAAATATCGGCCGCAGGAGGGACAGGAGCCTACACCTGGTCAATTGTCTCCGGCAGCCTGCCGCCGGGGCTGAACCTGAATTCAGGGACTCCGAATGCCACTATTTCCGGCACACCGAGTACTGCCGGGACATATAATTTCACTGTTCGAGTGAGTGATTCGTGTTCACCAGCCCAGACAGATGATCAACCCCTTTCTATCACCATCACCACTACCTGTCCGACAGTGAGTATTACCACTACCTCCTTGCCTGGCGGCACAGTGGGCACAGCCTATTCTCAGCAAGTATCGGCCGCAGGAGGAACAGGAGTCTACACCTGGTCAATTGTCTCCGGCAGCCTGCCGCCGGGGCTGAACCTGAGTTCAGGGACTCCGAATGCCACTATTTCCGGCACACCGAGTACTGCCGGGACATATAATTTCACTGTTCGAGTGAGTGATTCGTGTTCACCAGCCCAGACAGATGATCAATCCCTTTCTATTACCATTAACCCGGTAGGGGGTATTCCTATTAAGGTTGATATTTCTCCTGCTTCTACGCCGGCTGATTCTGAATTCGAGGTTAAAATACAGGTGGGTGATGGCAGTAATCCGGTCTCTAACCTCTTCGGGCTCTCCTTTCACTTGAATTATAGCCTGGCTGGAAATGTAAGCGAGGTTATATCTGTAGATACGGGAAATTTCCTTGGTAATAGTCAGACTGACCATAATGAAGCAGATACGGCAGCAGGCAAGATAAGGATAGGGCTGAGTCGGAAGAGACCGGCCAGCGGGGTGAGCGACTCTGGTGTGGTGGCTAAAATAAGGCTGAGGGCATCGGCTTATGCGGCCGGGCAGACAATTAATTTCAGTCTGGGTAATATAGACGCCAGAGATATGAATGGGAATTCGATTAACCTTAATCCTGTTTCCGGCACGCTTTCAATAACTAATTTTGTTGTCTGGCCCGGGGATACGGACAATAATAGGGTGGTCAATGAGTTGGACATCTTTCCGGTGGCCAATCACTGGCTCTCTACCGGGGCAGCCAGGGGCGATAATGGCTTTACCTGGGGAGCTCAACCGGCCGCCACCCCTTGGACTCCGGAACCCGCGGCAACTTATGCTGATGCTAATGGTGATGGGGAAGTAAATGAGAAAGAGGTGGTAGTGATTGGTGTTCATTGGGGACAAACTCACGGTGGAGGCAGTCCGGCTCCGGCCAGAGAGATTTTATCAGGATCAGCAGAAATCGATCATGCCGGGAATCTGACGGCCTATCAGGCCATGTACCGGATGTTAGAAGGCGGAGTGCAGAATGCGGAAGGCGGAAGTCAGAAGTCAGAAGACGGAATTCAGAAGATGAAGGAGTTTCTGGGGCAACTGATCGAACTTGGTATGAAGGGACAGATCACGGAAAGAACCGGGCTGGCTCAGAATTATCCCAATCCGGTCAATCCGGAGACCTTTATTCCCTTTACCCTGGATTCCATGGCCGAGGTGAAGATCCTAATCTACGACCTGGCGGGACAACTGCTGAGGAGCCTGGATATTGGCCCAAGAGAAAAAGGGGCTTATTTAACCAAAGCCGAGGCAGCCTACTGGGATGGTAAAGATGAGGCCGGCCGAGAAGTGGCCAGCGGGGTGTATTTTTACCAGCTTCAGGCCGGGGATAAAACCTTTACTAAGCGGATGATTGTCCTCAGGTGAGGAGCTATGGGCGAACTCTAGGGTGGACGGTTACGATAGAAGTAAGCGAAGGTGGAAAATGAATCAAAAACAACCAAGGGGAAAACATCGCCAATGGACGCCGGCCGAGGATAAGCTTTTGGGAACCATGCCGGACCTTGAAATCGCTCGACGACTGAATTGTTCTCCGAGTACGGTCATGTGCCGGCGACTACGTAAAGGTGTAGCCAAATATATTAGATACGTGGATTGGTCGCCCGACAAAGATCGCCTTCTGGGGTGTTGTCGGACACTGAAATCGCCAAGAAGCTTGGCATTAGCAGGCAAGCTGTGTGTCTGCGCCGGAAAAAATTGGACATTCATTGGTCACGGTCTTCGAGCTGGACGGCGGAGGAAATCAACCTTTTAGGGACCATGCCCGATCGCCAGGTGGCTCAAATTATAGGACGTTCCGAGACAGCAGTCAATTCTTGTCGTCTTCGGCGGCAAATTCCAGGATGGGGTACTACTGACAAGCAGTGGACGAAGAGAGAAGAAAAGTTGTTGGGCACCAAACCTGATCGAGTGGCAGCCCAATTATTAGGAGTGCCAACAAAGATTGTGGAAGATAGACGCCGGATGTTGAATATCCCGGCTTATAGAGGCAAAGCAGGGAAGTAGCTGGTGAGGGTCTCTGCGGTAAAGATTGAAAGTGGTGAGATGGAAAAATTGACCAGGATTGCACTTATATTCCCGGTGGCAGCTTTTTTAATCATCTGCTTTCTGGGTGGATGTGGCAAAAAGGATAAGAACCCGGCTGCCATCAGCCTGGTGGCAGGATTTTATGATCTTGAAGTAAGCTCTGGTCCCAGAGGGGCGGCCATAAGCTGGAAGACTGATATAGCTGCTGCATCTGAAATAGAATATGGTCCTTCATCTAATAATTATAGCTACCAGGCCAGGGATGAAGGGCCGGTCGGGTTTGAGCACGGCCTTGAGATTAGGGCTTAAGCCAGAAACCGAATATTCTTTCAGAATCATTGGTGGAGAAGCCGCTGAGTTTAACTTTGTTACCTCCTCAGAAGGGTTGGCCGTAAGGATTGATCCGTGTCTGAAACAGGCTCAGGCAGGGGAGACCTTTACCCTGGATGTATGGGTGGAAAATGTAACCCATCTTTCGGAAGCAGGTTTAAGGTTCCACTTTAATTCGGCTGTGCTGAATGGGTTAGGGATTACGCCGGGTGATTTCCTGGGAGATAACATACTTCCTATTCTCAACACCTATGATGTGCAAAAGGGGATCATGGGTATTGGCGTAGCGATAAAGAGGGATAAGCCCGATGGAGAAAGAAAAGAGGTGAATGGCTCCGGGATAGTGGCCCGGCTTAGTTTCTCAGCCAGGGCGGCCGGAGCAACAGAGATTATTATTGATCGAGACAGGAAGGTATTGGCCCTTCGGAAACAGGATGGCAGGTCATCCGTAGATGGCTTTAACCATCTTTTCCTGGGTTCGGCTCAAGTTATAGTAAATCCCTAGTAACTACTCAGGTTATCAGGTTCAAAGGTTCGAGGTTCACGGTTAGTTGCCTTATC
>JASEGY010000336.1:0-580 GCA_030019105.1 bacterium
CCTACAACTTACAACCTATTCAAAATCACTATTTATGACCGTGCTGAGTATACCTCCTTGAGGAAAGTCATAGGAATAATACAGGGCAATCCCCTTCTTTTTTGCGTATTCTTCCACATCATGGGCAGTAGTCATGTAGGTCACCAGTACCGGCAACATCTCTTCGTAAACTCCCTCCAGCCTCTTCAGCTTCTTCCTGATGAATGTATCTACGGCTTTTTGGGAAAGTTGACTTTTACTTTCCCCGACGATCATGATTTTCTTGCCATTTCGGGTTGCTTCGCCGATGATATTGACCTCGATAAACCCACCTACCCTATCCTCGACATGCTTTCTGTTTATTTTTCCTGTCACACTGATCCCAAAATCCTTCTGGAGCAGCCCGGGCAAAGCTATATATGCCTTATCCTCAAGCCCATAACCCACAGTCGCGGAAAGCCCCCCAAGCTGTTCCCTGGTTTTCCTGTGCTCC
Organism: bacterium; assembly: GCA_030019105.1. Classification (GTDB taxonomy): domain Bacteria; phylum UBA9089; class JASEGY01; order JASEGY01; family JASEGY01; genus JASEGY01. The sequence continues at coordinate 473 of JASEGY010000336.1, forward strand.
TCGGTAAGCTCACAAAGCGCTTCTTCTGTTCGCCTCTGCGCCTTTGCCAACTCATCCAGTCTGGCTTCTGTGTGTTTCTGGGCCTCGGCCAACTCTCCCATCCTGACA
>JASEGY010000336.1:677-4269 GCA_030019105.1 bacterium
ACATCTGTCCGCTTCTGGGACTCGGCCAGCTCTTCCATCACAGTTTCGAGTCGAGAAGAAAACCTTTTCTCACTCTGTTTCTGAGCTTCGGCCAGCTCTTCCATCTTGACATCTGTCCGCTTCTGGGACTCGGCCAGCTCTTCCATCACAGTTTCGAGTCGAGAAAGCCTTTTCTCACTCTGTTTCTGGGCCTCTCCAATATCCCTTACAATGGTCTTAAGTTCGCTAAAGTCTGACGTTTTTACCAGGCATTCATCAGCCTCTGAAATTACTTCCGACAGAACCGCTGCCTGGCTTTTTTCAAAGACCTGCCCTAATCTTGTCTTTGATCCTATTCTTTTCCTCTCTACCGTAGCCTGCATGATCAAATCTCCTTTTCTGCAACCTTACCGTATCTTCTCAATAACTCGGGGCAAAATAGTGCCTCAGAAACCAGGTTTCTTCAAGAAACCTGGTTTCTACCCGCAAGCACCCCGAAATATTGAGAAGATACGCCTTACCATGCCTTTTTTTACCCGTTCACCGCAGAAATATGGTGAACAATTACGCCTTTTTCTCTTCCCAGTTTTTTCAGTCTTTTATCATAGATATGCAGCCCCAAAAAGGTAAGGCCAAGGCCAGTCAAACCCCCACCGATTATGCCCGGTTCAGACCCAATCACTACTCCTCCTCCCAGAAATCCTATCAAGAGACCCAAAAGTGGGAGTCCGTAGAGAAGGAAGGCTGATCTCAGCACTTCCTCTACCTCAATCTCCAGCTTCACTTGATCCCCTACCCTGGCCCCAATCGAATTCTCTACCTGGATAATCATCTCACCCTGTCGACCTGCCTGGCAGAGCTTACAACTCCGGCACGCCTCCTTAGGCTCTAAAGTCACCCTGGCCTGATTACCTTCGACCTTGATTATCCGTCCTTGTTCTTGCATAGCCTATCTCTTTTGGGAAGGTTATGCCGTGCGAACCCATTTTGCACGCCTTGGTGAAAGTATAACAAGATGATTCCTGAATTGTCCTGAAGAATGAAGGCGTAAAAATGGCAGGAGAAGCTCTATCACATTTTGGGACATTGTAGGATTGATCGGGATGGTTCACCTTACTGTGAAAGCTTGCGACGGAGGAAAATATCGAATATCGAACAAGGAATAATGAATGTCGAAGGAAAAAGGGGAACAAGACTTCATAATTCGAAATTCTTTATTCGATATTCGATATTCAATCCACAAGTTTTCACAGTAAAATTGTAGATTATGAACCGTCCCGATTGATCTTTAATCGAATTACACCTGGATGTTTGGTAAGCGGAAGGATTACCCAATCACCAAAATGCTCATCAAGAGTAACAAGAATTCGATTTCCCAAAATCGCCTTCTGTAATATCTGCTGATCATCTGCTCTGGCCTGACCGACTTCGGATGCCCGCACAATATTGTGACCTTCACTACGCAAAGCCTCAGCCACATCCATCTGTAACATTTGGTCCAAATAAAGTCTCAGGGACTCAGACATAGGTCGCTCTAACCTCTGTGTGGTCAAGGGATGCCATTGCATAAAGCACGGCTGCCTGAATATCTTTTTTCTTTAACTCAGGATAGCCGGTAAGCAATCTATCCCAAGACTCACCTCCTGCTATCTGTTCCAGAATAACAGAGACAGGAATTCGGGTTCCCTTTATCACAGGCTTTCCATTACAAACTCTTGGATTAAGCTCAATTCGCTCCATTGGAATCATCGTAAACTCCTCCTCAGGGTTTCGGTATCCACTTTTCTCTAGAAGATCGAGCATCTCTTTCGTTTTCTTGAACATCATTTCAAAGCGTTCCTGGGTAGTTAATGACTGCAGATAGTCCAATTCAAATTCAATCTCTTTCTCTTCATCATGATCGTCTAATTTTAAAATAGGCATCTTAGTAATTTCAGATTGCAGGACTTAAGATATCCCCTGGCAGCCGAATAGGGTTAAATCAACTCTAATACACTCTCTCTAAACTTAATAAGCAAATTGAACCTTGATAGGAAGTTTAAACCCAAAAGGCCGTCTACCAAGCTTTCTTCAGGTAGATTATGACAGGCCACTTTTAGCTTCCTAACCTCTTTCCCCATCGCCTTCAAGCTTTCTAAAGTAACTACCGGCGCAAATTCTATCCCACTTCCAGTTACCATCCGGATTGTTTCCCGGGAACGAGCGGGGTCACAACCACAGGCAATAGCAATATCCCAGGGGATAATAGTTAAGGTGCACCCTGTGTCAAGGGCCATTTTTACTCTGCCCCTTCCTTCTTTACCCTTAACTTCTACACTGAGAACTATTAGACCAGAGTCAGCATCTATTATCAATTGCTTGCTCATCAGAACATCACCACATAGTCTTTAGGTATCTCACCGGCATACTCAATAGCAAATTGTTTTGGCCTTACCTGTAATAATTTCTCATAAATCTCTGCCTTGCTCTTTGAATGAGCCAGAAGCACTCCCTTTACCGGCTGTTGAATATCATCTGTCTCCACATCATCAAGCAGCAGCCATTCCCCCTCGTATTTTTCTTTAAATGAGACAAGATCATTCTTCTTCATAATTTTCTACTCCTTGTTTAATTCCGGATTATGGATCCTATTCGGATTGAAGATTTTAAATCCGCAATCCGCAATCCACAATCCGAAATCAGAATGGTGGAGGCGGTGGGAGTCGAACCCACGTCCGAAGATGTCCTGATAGTAACCTCTACGTATGTATCCCGGGTTTTTATCTCGTATCCCTGATCTCCCCCATGGCCGGATATCAGGAATACCAGCTTATTTGGTTTCGCTGATTTCCCCTAAGCAAAGGAAACCGGCTATCCTGGCTAAAGGTGACACCCTAACTCAATCCACCAGGAAAGACTAAGCAGGATGTGGCCGCTAAATTAAGCGGCCAGAGCCAATTCTTCGTTGGCGTTTATTTGTTTTCCGCTGGGTTTTACGAGTAACAAGCGGATGCCTCGATACGCAGTCACTACCTTGATTTCACCCCCGTCGAAACCATTTCGCCCCCTCTTAGCGCGGCAAAGCCGCAACCAATAATCAGGTAATCAGTAATCGGTAATCGGTAATCAGTCACTGCACTTCCTTTTGACTACCGATCACCGATGACCGATGACCTTTTTGCCATAATTCTCGCTGACAACGCAAATGTTGCGGGGTAATACTATAATGGTACAGGCAACCGTAAATCAATTTCACCAACCTTGGGCAACTGAAGAGAGACATGAGAAAAATCAGTGCCTGCCAGTGCCTTACTGACAAAGAGCACTTCAATGCCTCGCAAGTTCCCTTCTTCATCCAAGTCTACTACCACTCGATTAGAAACCCTCACTGTTTTAGCTACGTCTCTTTGATTCAGATAAATATACATCGCATCAGCTTCTTCATCATAGGTAAGCTTCATCTATTTCCCTCCTAACTACTCATTACAGTCAATATTTTGGGCCTATCTGGCAACGACAAGTATGCCACTTCTACCTTCCTTTTACCAAACTTCTTCGCAGAAATCATTTCACCGTCTTCTCCTTAGCGCGGCCTCTGGCCGCAACCAAACCAATTTTGGATTGCAGATTGCGG
>JASEGY010000337.1:0-2784 GCA_030019105.1 bacterium
GTGTTGTAAGTTGTAAGTTGTAAGTTGTAAGTTGTAGGTTACGCCTACTACCTACTACCTACTACCTACTACCTACTACCTACAACTTACAACCTACAACCTACAACCTGTTCAAAATCACTATTTATGACCGTGCTGAGTATACATTCAAAAAAGTAGGTTTTGAGATAGGCACTGAGTGGCGTGAACGGTTACGATGAAACGGCGCCAATTTTTAGAAAGGAGGGTCAAATGAGTAGCTTTAAAGATCGTATTATTCGTGCTGCGACGCTGGATGTTAGCCTGTATGAAGAGGTCGAGGCTGACAGGGGGGCGCTTGGCCAGGCCATGGTGGTGGTTGTTCTTTCCAGTATAGCCGCTGGAGCAGGAAGTATTGGAAGAGGAGGGTTAGTCGGGATTTTGGTAGGGACGATTACGGCTCTTATCGGGTGGTATGTCTGGGCCTATCTTACTTACTTTATTGGCACGAAGCTTCTTCCCGAGCCACAGACCAAAGCGGATCACGGTGAATTATTGCGAACTATTGGCTTTTCAAGCTCCCCTGGCTTGATTCGAGTATTAGGTATCATTCCAGGGCTGGCAGGGATCGTTTTTTTAGTCGCCTCAATTTGGATGCTGGCAGCAATGGTGATCGCGGTAAAACAAGCTCTTGATTACCAAACCACATGGCGCGCGGTAGGGGTTTGCATGATCGGCTGGATCATTCAAGTCTTACTCTTTGTGTTATTACTTTCTATTTTTCCTCTTGCACCATAGAGGTAATCGGGCATTGTTCATTGTTTCGGCCATTTTGGTAGGTTGGGTTGAGGAACGAAACCCAACCTACCGCGGCGGTGTTGGGTTTCGCTTCGCTCAACCCAACCTACAAAGTTCGTGAGTGGCCGAAACGATGACCAAGGCCAACCTTTCAGTCCTCTCGCGATGCTGTCATCCTTAAGGAGTACTCGACGTCTCACTGCCATTAAGTTAAGCCGAAGCTTTTGAAACACAATAGGTTGGCAAGGTAGGAGTTTAGGCTTTAGCCTTTCATTCTCCTGGTATTGTGCTGCAAATGAAACCCTAAAGGGTAAATTCCCTTCACAGGTGACTGCGGGACGAATTACATACTCCCTATATCGCCTTAGCATAAAGAGTTACCCTTAACTTAATGGCAGTGACTCGACGTCTACGTTCTCTGCGTTCTCTTTCTGCGTCCTCTGCGTTTCAAAATTAGAATTGCCGGGAGAAGGGAATGAGTATTCAGATACGGCTTGATAAAATGATTTATGGCGGCAGGGTACTTGGCAGATACAAGGGGAAGGTTGTTTTTGTTGATGCCAACGGACTTGAGGGGGAATTAGTTGACATCCGGATTGTTGAAGAAAAAAAGGACTACCTTGTTGGAAATATCTTAAATATACAAGAACCATCACCTCAAAGAATATCTCCGATATGCAAGCATTTTCGGCTTTGTGGCGGATGTCAGTGGCAACATATTGATTATTTATCTCAGATGAGGTTTAAGGAGCAGATTCTTCGGGAACAATTGATAAGGATCGGTGGGTTCAAGCAGCCTCATATCATGCCTGTCATTGGCATGGAAAACCCATGGGAATATCGAAGTCGAAGCCGATTCATCCTTAAAACCGTGTCCAATGGCTTTGCCCTGGGTTTTTATCAAGCAGGAACCAGAGATGTTGTTGATATAGATTATTGCCATCTACTTTCTCGGGAAATGAATGAGGGTTATGCCGCGGTAAGAAATGTAATTGCAGCAAAGTTTGACAAATTCCAGGCGTATTGTGCTGTAGAGATAAGGTCGTTTGGGGATGGTGTGCTGGTTTTTTTCATAACCTCACCAAAATTTCATCCGTCTCTTTCTGGAGTAGCACAAGGGCTTCAAGGTATCTCTGTAATTAAGGGTGTGCATCAATTGGTGGTTGACAAAAATCAAGCACCTGTCTTAAAAACCTATTTTGGACCGGCAATATCTACTTATTCCCTTGAAGGGCTTAGCTTTCAGGCACAACCAACCTCATTTTTCCAGATAAACCTTGATCAGGCACAAAGACTATTTTCTCAAAGCTTACGACTGCTTTTGCCTCAAAAAAACCAGTGGATATTTGATGGCCATTGTGGGGTAGGGGTATTGAGCCTACTTGCTGCAAGGGAGGCAAAAGGCGTAGTTGGGATTGATGTGGCAATATCTTCTATTAGTGATGCTGAAAAAAATAGCCGGAATAATGGCATTAAAAATGTTAGCTTTTTGTGCCATACACTGAAACAAGTTGTTAGCAGGATAACAACCCCTCGATTTGATTCAGTTATCTTCAATCCACCCCGGGATGGCGTAGAAAGATATATCTTGCATTGGCTAACTGAGACAAAGCCTGCAAGGATTGTTTATATTTCTTGTGATCCCACAACCCTTAGCCGGGACATGAAAATTCTTCATCAAGGTGGTTATTCCCTGACCGTAGTTCAGCCTGTGGATATGTTTCCTCAAACATATCATGTGGAGAGTATTGCAGTATTGGAGCATGAGTAAGTGACAGGGCAAACGCATCTAAATTTACCAGGGAAAATGGGGAAAATGGGGGACGTTGGTGCAGAAAGTGCTTAAGCAACCAGCCATAAATACCTATACTCAACGCGGGCATAATCTGCGATTTTGTACCTTCTCAATAACTTGGGGCAATCTGTGTTGTAAGTTGTAAGTTGTAAGTTGTAGGTTACGCCTACTACCTACAACTTACAACCTACAACCTGTTCAAAATCACTATTTATGACCGTGCTGAGTATATA
>JASEGY010000337.1:2790-4247 GCA_030019105.1 bacterium
TACAACCTACAACCTACAACCTGTTCAAAATCACTATTTATGACCGTGCTGAGTATATAAGATTTCAAAAGGATGTCGATTTTGGAAAATCGATGTCGAAAATTAATTTTCTTCGGGAGGTGTAATTTTTTCCTTGACAGATCGAGAAGAAAGTGATATAATTTTTTAGTATGTTAAATAAAGTTGGGTTGTTTTACAATCCATCCGATACCTTCCACTCTTTTTGAGATGTTGAAGGGTTATTTTATTATAGAAAGGATTGGTAAATAATGGCTGAAGACAAAGACAGAAGATATTCCATGATGACCGTTAGGGAGGTGGCCAAATTTCTAAGAGTGCATGAGATGACTATTTACCGGATGTGCAAACGTAAAGCTATCCCTTGCTATCGAATAGGCGGCAATTGGCGGTTTAATAAAGCCGATATAGAAAAATGGCTTAAGCAAGACCTGGCAAATAAGTCAGATGAGTGAACTGCAATCGTAATTGCTCAATAAAGTGTGGAAATCTCGCAAAGACGATAAGTATTCACGGAATGTTGAAATTAGAAAGTAACTACTCAGCCCTCATCTGGAACACAGATTACACAGATTATTCAGATTATACTCAACGCGGGCATAATCTGCGATTTTGTATTTTCTCAATAACTCAGGGTAATTTGGTTGTAAGTTGTAAGTTGTAAGTTGGGTAGCATACCCACGGCGTGTTGCTTAACCTACAACTTACAACTTACAACTAAAGGCACCAGAAATTAGAAATTGGGCCTTCATACTTTCTAATTTCTAATTTCCAATTTCGAGCCGTAAACGGCTGCCTACTTTCCACAAGATATTGAGCAGTTACCTGCAATCACCATTAAATGAGGAGTGTGTAGTGCCGCAGTAGGTTGGGGACAAAGGGAGCAGTGTGGTAGAGGTGCAGAGGAGGCTTCTCTTCAACTCCGTTGCTCCTCTGCTCCCTCGGTTCTCCGCATCTTGTCCCTACTACAGCTCGGCGGAAATTCCTGGGTAGTTTCAGCAGGGTTCCAGGTTCCCGACTCAAAGTTCACGGTTGGTTGCCTTGCGTTTTTCGAACCGAGAACCTGAGTAGTTACGCCCCAAGTTTTATCTCAAAAACCAGGGAGGTATTTCCGCCGAGCTGTACTACTGATACGCTACGCGACAAGGAGTGGATAATAATGAAAAAGAATAAGGACTCTGTTATGTCTGTTATGTCTGTTAAGGATGTGGCTCAATATCTGAGGATGCATGAAATGACTATATATCGAATGTGTTATAAGGGATCTATCCCCTGTCAGCGAGATAAGCACTTCTGGCATTTTAAGAAGGAAGAACTAGATCAATGGCTCGAGGAAAAGTCGGTTGGCCCCGGAAGTTCTGCCGGGCAGTAATGATGGCGATGTTCATCGTTTCGGCCATTTAAAAACAATGAGGCACACGAAAGCTAAAGCAAGCTAT
>JASEGY010000338.1 GCA_030019105.1 bacterium
CTACAACAAGATGCCGTGAACATTGGGATTCTCTATTTCACTCCGACAGACTGCTGGTAACCGCCGGATAATAGGCCCCAGACACCAGACAAAGTGATTTGTGGGTGAGTGTTGCGGTATTGCGTTAATTGCTCGTTTCCGGTTTGCTATGGCGCTACATTCTAACTTCTAATTTCCAATTGCTAAGAAAAGGAGGTGACCGAAAAGAGAAATAAGTTAAGAGCAGCAGTTTAATATTAGAAGGCTCTCGGACAAAAACAAGGAATTGGGATTTCCGGGGACATTCATATTACCTAAAGGAGGTAGAACAATGAAACGCTTTTTATTAAGCATCTGTCTTTTTTTGTTGATCGGTGTGTGTTCCAGTATTCTGATTGGCTGCCCATCCCCTCAAAAAGAGACTCCTGCACCTGAAGAACAAGCAATAGAGGAAACTGCACCAGCAGAAGAGGCTCCCGTAGTAGAAGAGGCCCCCGTAGTAGAGGAGGCTCCTGCAGCAGAAGAAGGGGCTGAGAAAACACCGGCACATGGGGGAACAGAATAATCTCCCCGTGAGTAAAGCTTTAAAAAGGGAGGGAAAAGGTTATCCTTTTGCCTCCCTTTCTTTTTAAGACAAGAGAGGAACAAATGTTACCAAAGTATAATTTCGAAAGAAATAAAATCCATTTCCCGGTTGAATTTCATATCTCTAAAAAATCGAGAGACCGTTATCAGTTCGATGAAAATATATACAGCCTCACCGGGAATGTTGTCCTGACAAGTTTCAAGTCAGTTCAGTTGTTCGCTCAAAAGATAAATGAACAGCGTAACCTGGCCGTTGATCCTGACCGGACTGTCAGGGCCGGGCACATCAATGCCATGGGTCTGATTGATGAAATTATTCATTATGTCTGCGGCAAATATCGTGAAGATAAAAACCCGGAGGCGCTCAAGGGCGCGGTTGCCTGGCTGACTAACCGGTTTGGTTCTGAAACGGTTAACAAGCCGGCGCTTAAATTTATCAAGGAATTTCCGCCTCTGGCCGTCTATCATGGCAAGCAATCTCCGGAAATCTACCTTGCCGGAGAAACCGCTGGGACGCCAAACCTGCAGATTACCATAGAAGAAATGATCCTGTTATATTTAGCCAATACCAACCCGGCCTTTTCTCCTTTTGGCGAATTGTTTGATGATTTAGACCTGAAGAGAACCACACCGTATCTCCAGGGCATAGACTCTCTTATCGCTTATTTTGAGACCCAGCCAACCTTTGGCCCCCAGGATCAATACCTGATTGACTTCCTGAAAACCCCGGCCAGGACCCATCCCAATTCGTTAACCGGCCAGCTTACCTATATTATCGCCCACTGGGGGTATCTGTTATCAAGAGATCTTTTGCGCCGGCTTTTAGTTTCCGTTGATTTAATAAAAGAAGAAGATAAGTTCCGGGCTTTGGGGGCAGGGCCTACCTTAGTCCCGGATTTTAAGGTTATCGATACCGGGCTTGGCCCCGAGTACGAACGCTTCAGCCGTGATGCGGATTGGATGCCAAAAGTAGTTTTGATCGCTAAAAATGTGTATGTTTGGCTGCATCAGTTATCTAAAAAATACAGCCGCCGGATCACCCGTCTGGATCAAATCCCGGATGAAGAATTAGACACGCTGTCCCGCTGGGGATTCACGGGCCTCTGGCTGATCGGTCTCTGGGAAAGGAGCCCGGCTTCTCAAAAGATTAAACAGTGGACCGGGAATCCGGAGGCGGTTTCTTCTGCCTACTCCCTCTACGACTATACCACTGCCCAGGACCTGGGTGGAGAAGATGCCTTAACAAATCTTAAGACCCGGGCAGCCCAAAGAGGAATCCGGTTGTCATCCGACATGGTTCCCAATCACACCGGAATATATTCAAAGTGGACCATTGAGCACCCTGACTGGTTTGTTCAATTGAACTACAGTCCCTTCCCCGGCTATCGTTTTACCGGCGGCAATTTATCATCAGATGAACGTGTCGGAATATACATCGAAGATGGCTATTGGAGCAGAAGCGATGCCGCCGTAGTCTTCAAACGGGTGGACCATTGGAGCGGAGATGAAAGATATATTTATCACGGTAACGATGGAACCAGTATGGCCTGGAATGATACTGCCCAACTGAACTTTCTAATTCCCGAGGTACGTGAGGCCGTTATCCAAACGATCCTTCACGTGGCCAGACAATTCCCCATTATTCGATTTGATGCCGCCATGACCCTGGCCAAAAAACACTACCAACGCCTCTGGTTTCCTGCGCCGGGGACAGGCGGTGACATACCCTCACGGGCGGAACACGGAATGAGCAAAGAAGAATTCGACCGGCTCTTTCCCGCAGAATTCTGGAGAGAAGTGGTTGACCGGGTAGCTCAGGAGGTTCCGGATACCCTGCTCTTAGCAGAGGCATTCTGGCTCATGGAAGGCTATTTTGTCCGGACACTTGGGATGCACCGGGTATACAACAGCGCCTTCATGAATATGCTCAAGATGGAAGAGAACGCCAAATACCGTTCTGTGATAAAGAATGTCCTGGAATTTAACCCGGAGATATTGAAACGATTCGTTAATTTTATGAGTAATCCTGACGAAGAGACGGCCGTTGCCCAGTTTGGCAAGGATGATAAATACTTTGGGGCCCTTTTGCTGATGGTTACCATACCCGGCCTGCCTATGTTTGGTCACGGTCAAATCGAGGGCTTTACCGAAAAGTACGGCATGGAATATAAAAGGTCCTATTGGGATGAAGAGGTGGATTGGAACCTCCTTCGCCGGCACGAAGCAGAGATATTCCCTCTAATGAAGAAGCGTCATCTCTTCAGTGGGGTGGAAAACTTCCTTCTCTATGATTTTTATAATCCGGACGGCAGCGTGAATGAGAATATCTTCTGTTATTCCAATCGTTGTGGCGATGAACGCTCCCTCATCCTCTACCACAATAAATTTGAAACAGCCCGGGGATGGATTAAGATGTCAAGCGCTCTGTCCGTGGAAGACGGCTCCGGGGGAAGAAAACTCATCCAAAAGACCCTGGCCGAAGGCCTGAATTTGAAGTCGGATGATCCCTATTATTATATCTTCAGGGATCATAAATCAGGCCTGGAATACATCCGTCAGGGAAAAGCGATGGCTGAGGCGGGGCTGTATAGTGAATTAAATGCCTTCCAATATCATATCCTTTTGGATTTCAAAGAGATACACGATAGCCCCGAGGGATACTACCGGGAGCTATGCAGCTTTCTCAATGGCCGCGGGGTTCCCAGTATCGAAGAGGCCGCTGTTGAGCTTTACTTAAGACCGGTCCATGCCCCCTTTAAAGAGATTATAAACCCGGACATGCTCCGGGAGATAGTCAGTATCCGTCACAGGAAGGAGGCCAGGGAAGAGACACGGAAGGTCTTTGAAGATAAGTATTATACCCTGCTTGGGGCAATCAGAGAATTTACCGGCGGAGAGGGCGATATAATTGCTCTCAAGCAGCACTCGCAGCAAGCCGTCTCAACAATCTTGCACCTGGAAGACCTGGATTCTGTTTATAAATCGGACGCTGACCAATATAGCTCAGCCATGGAGTACCTCCGTTCCTGTATGCCCGAATCTGTCGGTGATAATCTGCCTTATTGGCGGATATTGTTTATCTGGCAAGTAGTTTATGGATTAGGCAAAGTAACCGCCGGGACCGATTACCAACAGCAAAGCCTCACCTGGTTTGATGAATGGCTGCTGGGCAAGATTGTCAGATCAACTATTCAAGAGCTGGGCACGGACGAATGGGTGGCCTGGCGGGAGGAATTCCTAATAAAGATATTGATCGAACATCATAATTGGTTTAAAGATGACGACCGGGAAGGACAACTTACCCGGATGAAGGATATATTAAAAGACCCCAATGTGCAAAACTACATCCACCTTAATAGACATGAAGGTGTTTTGTATTTCCACAAAGAAAGTTTTGAAGAGTTAATGTACTGGCTGTTTGTTATCTCAACGATAGATTTCATTGCACGATCTACCCTTGATGAGGGAATTATACCTTCTGGTATTGTAGACCGGCATGAGATTGTTCAAGACTTTATTCAAGCCGCGGAGAAATCCAAATATCGAATGGAAAATATGCTTAAGCTGGTATGTAGTGTAGCGCAGCAGTAGGAATACAGGGCATTGATCATCGTTTCGGCCACTCAAGTCGAAAATGGGAAATGGGAAATTAGGAAAT